>NTKD01000021.1 GCA_002457275.1 OM182 bacterium MED-G24 | reverse complement strand
TATCTGCGCAAATTTTCGAAGTTCACAGTGCCGGATTTTGTAGGGGATCGATACTACTCCAGTGCGGCACGCCTGGTGGCCGTGGTCTGTGTCATCTTTATTTCATTTACTTATGTTGCCGGACAGATGCGCGGTGTGGGTGTGGTCTTCTCACGTTTCCTGGAGGTCGATATCGATATGGGTGTCATCATTGGGATGGGGATCGTATTCTTCTACGCGGTCCTCGGCGGTATGAAGGGGATCACCTATACCCAGGTCGCCCAGTACTGTGTGCTGATCTTTGCGTACCTGGTGCCGGCTATCTACATTTCAATCCTCCTGACCAACAACCCGTTGCCGATGCTTGGGCTGGGTAGTCATATGGCTGACGGCTCCGGTTACCTGCTTGACAAGCTCGATGGCCTGACAACTGAACTCGGCATGACGGCTTTTACCGATGGCAGCAAGTCCACGATTGATATGTTGTTCATTACGGCTGCGCTGATGGCCGGTACAGCAGGGCTCCCGCATGTCATCGTGCGGTTTTTCACAGTCCCCCGGGTTCGCGACGCGAGAACGTCAGCAGGGTACGCGCTAGTCTTCATCGCCCTGTTGTATCTGACAGCACCCGCTGTCGCTGCGTTTGCACAGATCAACATTATCGACGAGGTTGATGGCCTGGCCTATCAGGACGCTCCCGAGTGGTTCCTCAAATGGGAAGATATCGGTCTGATCGCGTGGCACGATAAAAACGAGGACGGTGAGGTTCAGTATCGGGGCGGTGCGGCGTTGTCGCCGACGAAACCATCGTTCAGTGGTGAACGCGGTGATTTTGGCCAGCGAGTGGTGACCAATGTCCCCACGGAATCAGACAATGAGGTTTATATTGATCGGGACATCATTGTGCTTGCGCATCCTGAGATCGCGCGGTTACCCAACTGGGTGATTGCTCTCGTGGCTGCAGGCGGTCTCGCTGCTGCGCTGTCTACGGCCGCGGGGCTATTGCTGGTGATTTCGACGGCCGTATCCCACGACCTGCTCAAAAAGACTTTTATGCCGAAGATCAGTGATCGACAGGAGCTGATATATGCACGGATATCGGCAGCCTTTGCTATTTGTGTTGCGGGGCTCGCAGGGATCTATCCGCCGGACTATGTCGCACAGGTGGTCGCATTTGCTTTTGGTCTCGCGGCTGCGAGTTTTTTCCCGGTATTGTTGCTGGGAATCTTCTCTACGCGCATGAACAAGGAGGCTGCGATAGCGGGGATGCTTACGGGCCTGACGTTCACATTCAGCTACATTGTCTACTTCAAGTTCCTGAATCCTGCAGCCAACTCACCTGAGTACTGGTTTTTTGGCATCTCACCGGAGGGGATAGGTACGCTGGGAATGTTACTCAACTTCATCGTGGCGTTTGTCGTCTGTCGTTTCACGCCTCCACCACCACAGGCGGTACAGGATATGGTGATGGCCATCCGGGTTCCGGGCGAAATTGCAACGGACGTCGACATGGAAGAGGTTGCGAAACTGGCGCCTGCAGCACGATCGTGAAACTCGGTATCCTGCAGACCGATCATGTGCGCGAACCCTTGTGGGAAGAACACGGTGACTACGATGCCATGTTCATGGGTTTGTTTGCGGGACAGCTATTGGATATCCAGGTCTATCACGCTCTGGAAGGTGAATTGCCGCGCTCGATGAACGAGTGTGATGGCTATCTGATTACTGGCAGCCGTTTCAGTTCCTATGACCCGGAACCCTGGATTGAGAACCTGAAGGCGTGGGTTGTGCTGGCACATCATGCGCGGTGTAAGTTGATTGGCGTCTGCTTCGGGCATCAATTGATTGCCGATGCACTTGGAGGCCACGTGGGTCCTGCAGAGACAGGATGGCGGGTGGGTGTATATCCAAATAAGTTCACAGAATCCTGGGACTCATCGTTGATGCACTCGACGCTAGAGCCTGAAGGATCAGACAATGAACAATTCAACCTGCTCTTCAGTCATCAGGACCAGGTTCTGGACATGCCACTGGGTGCGGTGTTGCTCGCAAGTGGTGAAGACTGTCCGTGCGCGATGTACATGATCGACGATCACATTCTCTGTGTTCAGGGACATCCGGAGATGAACAAGGCTTACGTTTCGGACCTGCTGGAAATGCGGCGTCCTGTGATTGGCGATGATCTTGTGGATCATGGGCTTGCATCGTTGGCGATGCCGACTCATCAACCCCGGGTCGCAAGGTGGATGACCTCATTCCTGGGTGCGCGCACCGCCTCAGCGGTCCGTGCTGATGCGCTGCTGTTTGATCTGGACGGTACGCTGGTCGACAGAGAGGCAACAATGGCCGCGTTTCTGAAAATGCAGTGGGATGAGATGCCCGAGATTTCCACCGTTTGCGAGCGAGAGACATTCGTGAGTGCAGTGCTCAGCCACCAGGAAGGTGGCTACGCTGCCAAATCAAACACCTATGGGTCTGCGCTGTCGTCCCTGGAGTTTGACGCTGCATTGATCGACAGACTTGTGCCGGAACTGGTCGATCACCTGGACGCCTTCTATGGGTCTACGGCGGCTCTGTTCCCGGGAGTGACCTCGATGTTGGAGGACCTTTCGAAACAGTTTCGACTTGCGCTTATCACGAACGGCAACACAGCATGTCAGCAACGAAAACTTCAAGCGACAGACCTGTCGCATTTCTTTGAGGTGATTGCCATCTCACAGGACCTCGGTGAAAAGAAACCTTCACCCGGTATCTTCCGGCATTGTTTTGAAACATTGGGTGTCAGTCCAGAAGTGGTTGTCATGATTGGTGATAATCCTGAAAACGATATCTCTGGCGCGCGAGCGCTGGGTTGTATGACAGTCCTGGTGAACAACGGAGAAAACGGGCAATCTGATATCCAGACGGATCAGGCGCTCAACAACATCTCTGAATTGCCGGTCGCGTTGCGTCGAATGGGGTTGGTGGACGGGTAACCCCGTCGATCGGAGAACCGGTCACTCGTTACGCGGCCACAACCAGGCTGCACCTCGAACGCCACTGGAGTCACCATGCTGGGCTTGCCTGATGACTGTATTGACCTGATCCGAGAAGACGTAGGTTGGCAGGATTTCAGGGACGCGATCATATAGTTCGGGAATGTTTGACATGCCACCGCCCAATACGATGATGTCCGGATCCAGGATATTGATCACACCTGATAACGCCAGGGCGAGAAGATGGCAGTATTGTTCCAGGATGAACGCCGCATCGGTATCCGAGTCCATTCGCTCGACGATTTCCCTGGCGGTGGGCTTGTGGGATCTCTTGTTTCCGACACGTTCTGAATAAATTGCCTCGAATGCGGGGCCGGAAAGCCAGGACTCAACGCAATCTTTGCGACCGCAATAGCAGGGCCTGCCCTGGATAATAGAGTTGTCCGGCAGGCTGGTGAGCGCGTTCAGTGCGAGGGGGTTGTGCCCCCATTCACCACAGATCGCGTTGACACCCTGCAGGAGCTTGCCCTCGTAACAGACACCACCACCGACACCCGTGCCTAGGATGACACCAAAGACCGAGCGCCCGTCTGCACCGGCACCGTCACTGGCTTCGGAGAGAGCGAAACAGTCGGCATCATTCGAGATTCGGACGGGGCGACCACTTTTCTGGGACAGGTCGTGCAACAGGTTCTGGCCATTCAGACAGGTCGAGTTACAATTCTTCATGAGACCGGTTCGGTGTGAAATCGCGCCGGGTGTGCCGATGCCGACAGGGAGGGGTTGGTTGACCGCGTGTCGTTGTTCGAGTTCGGCGACAACGTGGATAATGGCATCAATGGTGCCTGGGTAGTCGTCCTTGGGCGTTGATGTGCGGAACACCTCAACAATCTCATTGCCTTCGAGGAGGATACCCTCGATTTTGGTTCCTCCAAGATCGATGCCCAGACGAGGCGTCACCGTTGATTCAGGCCATCGATTTCGCGTGCCAGGGTGTGTCGTTCATCGGTGACTATTTTCTCAAGCACCTTAATCCTGTCCTCCAGTTCCTCGATACGATCCAGAGCATCGTCGAGTTCCTCGGGTTTCATGGCCTTCGCGGTTTTCCGCTGCGTTGCGAAGTAATCAGAGATGACGCCAGTTGCGCAGCCTATCAGAGTGACCAGCACCACCATCTCAAAGACACCGAGGTACATAGCTATTGTCCTTGCCCGTTAATGATCAATATAAGTGAAAACTGTTATGCCCGAAACAACGCAATCATTAGGATGAGCGATTCACCATCCTGATGTCCGCAGTCGGTGTCTGTGCGGTCATCATTTGTTGTGGGACGATCTGTAAATTGTCGTTGCCCGCGACAGCCTGGGAGAATATTCCGAATGACACCACCAGCACGGTAAGGAGTCCAATCGTGATCCAGTTTCCAGAGCGATATATGCTGCCAGCACGCCTCATTCCTGATTATTTTGACGAGTTTGACCATGGTAAATACAACTATCGTGCCAGACGCTGCTGTGGTCGCTATCTATCTGAATTACTGAGAAATATCTTGTCTTCTCGAGTTAAGGCCTCGCAGAAAGTGAGTATAGAACGACCAGTAACGGAAATCTGAATGCGAACGTGTTGGTTCATCTTCGAGCCACCCCCCCTAACTCGATGGAATCAGGTTGGTTGAGCCCAGATAATTCTGTCAATGCCGACTTCGCCGTGTCTAGCACACTCGAAATTCATAGTATGTTCACGCCGATTGGTCGACCTGCCGCAGGGAACTCCTTAGAATGGCGCCTCAAACCCACTTTGGACGGGTGCTGGTGAGCGAATCTACCCAAAATACAGCGGAATCAGTGATGAAGCTGGATGACGCCGATGTCACGTTGTTTCGGGACAGTGTACGGAGCTTTCTCGAGAAGGAGGTTGAGCCCTATTACAACGACTGGGAGCGTGCTGGCATCTGGCCCCGCGACCTCTGGCGCAACATGGGTGAAAACGGCTTCCTGTGTGTAGATATGCCTGCCGAATACGGTGGTACCGGCGCGCCGTTTGATCTGAGTTGTGTTGTCGTGGAAGAGGTCTCGAGAGCCGGTTACGGAGCCTTGTCTTCGGCGGTCTGTGTTCATTCAGATATCGTGGCCCCCTACGTCCTGCACATGGGCACTGAGGAGCAGAAGCATCACTGGATATCGAGGCTCGCGACCGGTGATGCGGTGGGTGCCATCGGCATGACTGAGCCGGGAGCAGGCAGTGACCTTCAGAACATAAAAACCAGTGCCATTCGCGACGGCGATGACTACGTCATCAACGGTCAAAAGACGTTCATTACGAACGGACAACACTGTGACCTTCTGATTTTGGCTACAAAGACAGATCCGAAACAAGGCGCGCGTGGTGTCACTCTATTCACCGTCGACACCGGTCTGCCGGGATTCGAGCGGGGCCGTAACCTGGAGAAAATGGGACTTCATTCCGGAGATACTTCTGAGCTCTTTTTCAATGATCTTCATGTACCTGCATATTCCATATTGGGCGGTCTCGGAAACGGATTTGCCGCGCTGATGGATGAGCTGCCACGGGAACGCCTCATCATGGCAGTCGGCTGTGTTGCTGCATCAGATGGTATGCTGGACTGGACCATCGAGTACACAATGGAACGCCGAACGTTCGGTGAACCGGTGGCAAAATACCAGAACACCCGGTTTGCATTCGCCGATATGAAAACTGATATCGAACTGAATCGGGCATTGGTGGAGAAATATGTGGGTCGCTATATGGATGGTGATCTATCGACGGAGGAGGCGGCCATGTGCAAGCTGGCATCCAGTGAAATGCAGGGGCGGGTTGCGGACCGCTGTGTCCAGTTATTCGGTGGCTATGGATACATGAGCGAATACAAGATCTCCCGGGCATACGTGGATGCGAGGGTCCAGCGCATTTACGGCGGTACGTCAGAAATCATGAAGGAAGTGATTGCCCGAAGCCTGGTTGGTCGCTAACGAATTATTGAGGGGGCACTAATGGCATACGAATTCCTGAAGTGGGATGTGACGGATCAGGTTGCAACCATCACGCTGAATCGGCCGGAAAAACTCAATGCCCTCAGTGAGGGATTGAGGCAGGATATCTATGGTGCATGCGACCAGGCGATGGCTGATGATGATGTTCGCGTGGTGCTGATCACCGGAGAAGGTAGAGGATTCTGCAGTGGTGCGGACCTGACAGGAGGTGGTCCGGGACGCGATGGGCCTCCTTCCCAGAATCAACGTCTCGACGATATGGGTTGGGTTGGACAATTGTCCAGCACTGTCTATGAGCTTAACAAGCCTACTATTGCCGCAGTCAACGGTGTAGCGGCGGGGGCTGGTATGAGTGTGTCGCTGGCCTGCGACATGCGCATTGGAAGTTCCCGCTCACGGTTCAAGACGGTTTTCGCGGAGCGCGCGCTCTCACCGGATACCGGCATGTCATACTTTCTGCCAAGGATCATTGGATATAGTCGCGCCGTCGACCTGTTCTTCACATCGCGGGCGATTGATGGTGATGAAGCCTATCGGCTGGGTCTGCTCGATCGCATGGTTGAACCCGGCGAGGAACTCCACAGTGCGCAAGAGGTTGCTGCACAAATGGCGGCGTTGCCACCCATGGCGTTACGGTCTGGTAAGCGGGTTTTTCAGGGCAATATGGATCTCGATTTCCATCGAGCACTCCGAAACGAGATGTTCGGGCTCTCCTTTGCAGCAAAATCTCCCGAAGACAACAAGGAACAACGCGCATCATTCCTTGAGAAACGTCCACCCAAATTCACAGGAAACTGACGTCGCGGAACAAGTCACGTGTCGGGTTTGCTGCCTGCGGGCGTTGAGGTGCCCTAGGGTGCCGTCCCCGCGGGCGTCTCTGGCGGTCTGGTTTCTCGTTCGATCAGGTGATCTGCGACCTGCAACATTCTCTGTATACTGACATCCCTCGTGGGTCGAACGACGTATTTTCCGTGAACCAGCAGCGCTGGGACACTAGCGACTCGCGCTGTGCGCGCCAGCCGGTCGGCCCCCGCAACACGTCGTTGTACATTGCTTCCGGTCATGACGTCGACAAAGGCGGCACCATCGGCACCTTGATTGTCGATCCAGTCGGCGACGCTGTCGTCATCAGGGAAGTGCAGCTGGGCGACATGAATCGCATCAAAGAACGGCGTGTGGAGATCACGAACTTGTCCGGTTTCACGTAGTGCGAAATAGACAGCACCGAGTCGGCGCCAATATTCGTTGGCTACCACGGGGGTCCGAACGAATCGGATTGTGTCACCGTGGTCTTCTACCCAATCATCCAGTTTCGGGTCGAGGTTGTAGCAGTGGATACAGCCATAGGAGAAGAACTCCATGACCTCGATAGAATCTCCTCGAACCCGGCGTTGTTGTTCGAGTACAAGATAATCTTCACCTTCAATAAACTCACCTGACACCTGTTCTGTGAGCACGAGGGTCATCAGCCAGCCAAATCCAGCAATGACGATCACAGCGAATCCGATCACTGCGAACTTCTGCCATCTCAGGAAGGTCGCGTTTTTGAGTCTTGCCATAGTGTTTCCCCAGGTTGGCGTCTGACTTGATTATAGTGTCAGTCCCGGTGGAGTATAGCGGTACTAGTTGAGTTCCCAAGGTGAAAAATATGGACAGGATGCCAGCACTATCGGTTGCGGCGGTTCCGGGGCGTCGGAAGTGGACCATCGAACTTGCACAGGATATTGAACGTCGTGGGTTTACTGGAATCTACACACCCAGCGTTGCCGGTGATTCACTGGCGTTCTGTCAGGCGTTGGCCATGGCGACCAACGAGATTTCATTCGGGACCAGTATTGCCCCCATCTACTTTCGTCAGACCGAAGATTATGCAGCCACGGCTTCGTTTATCCACGAGATGTCTGGGGGACGCTTTCGTTTTGGGATCGGTGTAAGCCATGCACCGGCCCTGGCCGCGCGAGGTATCTCAGGTGGTAAACCTCTTTCGGATATTCGATCCTTTGTCAGTGACTACGAGGCGGCACCGAGAACGGGTGAGAAGGCACCGATCGTTTTGGCGACGTTGCGCAAGAAGATGATTCTCCTGTCTGAAGAGATTTCCTCAGGGATGGTGTTTGCCAATGGTGCGAGGTCGCACATGTCTGCGTCATTGTCGGTTCTCTCCGACGAAACCCGATCGGGGGACTTCTTCATCGGCAACATGATTCCCACTTGTGTCAACGAGGATATAGAAGCAGCAAAAGCTGTTAACAGGCGCACACTGACGTCCTACGCGATGCTTCCCAACTATCGAAATTACTGGAAGGAAGCAGGATATGTCGAGGAAATGACCGCTATTGAGCAGACTATTGCGGACGCACAGCCCGAACGGGTGCCGCAACTCCTGACCGACCAGTGGTTGGCGGACACCACATTGTTCGGGTCGGCAACCCAGGTGCGCGATGGCCTGGAGGCCTGGTTTGATGCAGGAATAAAGACCCCGATTCTTGTGCCGTCCTCAGCGAATGGCAATCAGATTGTCGCCTTCGAAGAATTGTTGGCGATATTCTAGAGTTCCGATGCTCGCGGACTGCTCTCTTTCATGAACAGGCCGAGAATGTGCCCGGCGAGGATGATGGCGAGCAGATTGTAGATCGCAGGCCATATTGCCCAGCTCACAGGTTCCTGCCACCAGATCATGTCCCCGCCGTCAACGAGGATGACCGCCAGCACGGCTGCGACCAGCGATAGCCTCGCAAAGTCGCGAAACTCTGAGGCGCCGGCGACCTTGAACAGGGAAGCGAGTGCCGCAACGATCAGAAGGTTCAGGACAAAACCGGTGATCATGATTGAAGTGTCATACTGAGGACGTCCTTCGCTGGTGATGTGAACCATCGCGACAGGTCCGGACTCAAACTGCGCTGCAATTGCCTCAGCATTCTCAGAGTCAGCAGGCGAACCGGGGATCATATAGGTACCAACCGCCGAGAAGTGTTCGGCGAGCGCGGCTTGTGCCCCGACACTGTCCTGTACGGGTTGCAGGGATTGATAGGGTACCGTCGCTACACCCCAGAAAATGAAGCTAAAAACGTAAAGCACGATCGCTGTCGCGACGATGCCACCGATGGTTTTGCCCACGATTACCCCCTAGTGTGCAGCTCTGAATGAGAAAGGTGGACGCAGAATACTCCTGATGGTGCTTCGGAGGAAACTCGTGACGTTACGTTGATCTGCTTTTCTGGGCGTGTCTGGCGAGGTGGGGTTTGAGGTGGCTCAGAAATTCCTCCAGTTGGTCGTGATGCAGCCAATGGCCTGCCTTGTCGATATCAACAAGGTGCGCGTTCTTGAAGTGTTTCAGTGATCCGGCCTGACCCGTTCGATGGCTATAACCCTGACGTGCGTTAACAAGCAGCGTCGAGCAGGTGATGTTCTCCCAAGTCGCGACCAGTTCCTGGTAGCCCATTGAAAATGGTGGCCTGGAGTGGGTGTAGTTATCGAACTTCCACGAGTAGGTGCCATCCTCGTTCTGGTTGCTGCCATGGATGGTCAGGTGTCGAGCCTGTTCTTCGCTCAGATGCGGATTGGACTGTTGCATCCGTTGCCATGCCTCGTGCAACGTGTTGTACCGGCGGGGTGCTCGACTAGAGAGGCCGTGAACATCCTGGACCCACTGCCGTATCCGTTTGACCGGGGTCGCGCCGTCAGGGTACCAGTGAGGGATGGCGCCAATACCCTCAATTGATGTCAGTGAGCTGACAAGCTCAGGGTAGATCCCGGCGAACAGGCAGGCGATGTTCCCGCCCATCGAGTGAGCGACGATTTGTAGAGGTGCAAGGTCACGCTGAGCGATCAACTGGTGTATGTCGTAGATGTAGTCGAGAGTGCTGTAGGGAGCACCATGGTTCCATTCGGAGTCGCCGTGTCCCCGCAGGTCCGGAACAATCAGATGATAGTCCTGATGGAGTGCATCACAGACCCAGTCCCACGAATGGCAATGGTCCTGTACACCGTGAATCAGAAGTACGGGGGGTGCCTCCGGATTTCCCCAGTCCAGATAGTGAAGTCGCAGTCGCTCTGAGTAGTAGGTGTGCGAGGTGGGTGCAGTGCGGGGTTCTGATGCTGCCATTGTCGTCAGAAACGTACACCCCGCGCCACGATCTCATCATAGAAATCAGCGTCCATGAGTGCGTACTGTTCAGTTTTTGGTTTCAATACAAGCAGATCATCAGGCACCTGGTCGAGATGGAACGCATCTTCCTGCAATTGGTTTTTCTGTAACTTGTGCGTGGTGGTGGTAGGCAACTCTTTCAATATGCGTATAAAGATGGGTTGTGCATACAGGGGTAAATTGGTCCTGATATGAGCGGACAACCCGGCAAGGTCCATATTGGACAGCGAACGTCCCTCTGAGGGCACAATCGCAGCCATGCCCGCTCGACCATCTGTTCCCGGGATTTCCACTCCGTAGACAACGCAGAAGTCGACGTCAGGATGTTGGCTGACAATGTCGCTGACTTCGGTTGTCGAGACGTTCTCGCTCTTCCAGCGAAACGTATCGCCGATGCGATCAACAAATTGGTAGTGGGGGCGAAACCAGGCGAATCCGACATCGATGGTCTTCATCAGATCACCAGAATTGAAGTAGAGATCACCTTCCTCAATCACGTCCCTCAGCAGCTTCTTTTCGCTGGCTTCCTGGTTTGTGTATCCCTCGTATTGGGATCGCGCGGTGACCTGAATGAGTAACAGGCCAGGTTCTCCGGCGGGAACCTCCTGGCAGAAGCCGTCTTCGCCACGGATGATCTCGTCGTTCGCGATGTCGTATGCGATGAGTTTTACAGGAGCGACAGAGACGCCGACAGTGCAGTCCTTGTTGAATACATTGGCGAACCCGCCGTTACCCTCGCTCGCCGCATAAAACTCACCGATTCTCTCAATGTTGAAACGCTCTTTGAAATCGTGCCAGATGTCTGGTCGTAGACCATTGCCCACGATCGTGCGAATTGGATTGTCCGCGTCCGTGTGGCTGGCCGGTGCACTCATCAGGTAACGAATGAACTCACCGATGTAGACGAAAGATGTACAGTTGTTGCGCCGGATGTCATCCCAGAAGCTTGTAATGGACAAGCGACGTTTGATAACCGAGGAAGCGCCGACAGTAAATGCGGTTGCAAGGCCCAATATGAGGCCAGTGCCATGATAAAGAGGCAAGCAGTTGTACATCCGATCGGTGCGCTTGATTCGAAGGAGTGATTCAGCGCCGATCCGTGCGTTCGGGATGATGCGCTTTGACGACACGATGGCTGCTTTGGGTAAACCCGTCGTACCCGACGTGAAGATATAGAACGCCTTGTCTGCCAGGGTGACCTCTCTGGATTCCGCGGGATCGGACTCTCCTCTTGAAGCATCGGTTGGATCGAGTGTGATTGCCCAGTTAGGGGGTGGCGATTGCCCCTGGTCCGCGACATAGAGATAGTCCCTGCCATCTTCCAATTCGAGTTCAGCACGAATCTCCTCCAACGCACCCGTGAGCTCTTCGCCGAAAATACATTTGGTACTGTTGATAAGGTTGATGCAGTGGATCAGGGGTTGTTTGGTCAGGTTCGTGTTGATCATGCCTGCAATGGCGCCCAGTTTACCGATGGCCAGCATCGTTGTGATAAACCCGACTCGATTCTGCATGAACAGACTGATGCAGTCAGAAGGCCCGACACCCTGGGCTTTCAGTTGCCCTGCAATCCGATTTGCTTCTTTGTTCAACTCCGACCAGGTCAGTGTTTGACCCTCACAAAGAATGGCGACGCCATTGGGATATTCTGTCGCCTGGCGTTGAACCAGTTGGGCGACGGAACCTGATGCTGATGGATCAACAGGTTTTTTCGTCAGGGCTGTATAAAGGACTTTGAGATCACCAACTACGTTTGCAAATCCACCCATGTCTCGCCCTCATGCAGGTGTTAGAAGCGCTCGCGATCATACGAGAAATACCGGGATGTTGCACCAGCCCGCGACATCGGAGGTGTTGGAATTCACAAACTGGCACCTGCTTTTCTAAACGTGGTACGCCTCCGGGTCGTATAGTTTTTATGATGCCACCACAGTTTGAATTGTCAGAGTTGTATCCTTCCCCAGGCCCTGCAGGTGGGGCTTCGAACCTGTCGGTTTAGGGTCAGACGTCGACTCATCCCCCAAACAAGGTTGTTTCCATCGGTTTTTCACGTGCTAACAGCGTATATTCGCGTCAACCGGGCGGGTCAGGTCACGAAAGTTATGCACATTGGGCCGGATCGTGACCTTGAATCGTGTTGAAATGGCAAAATGAGTCACTTTACTGTCCTATCTAGTTGACTTATAAGTAAATATGATCGATTGATCAATATTTGAACAGGTGTGTAGGAGCCTGAAGCGTGGTGTTTGCTGAGGTTTTCCCAATGACTTATCAAAAGAGTTATCCACAGGGTCTCTGCCAGATCGTGAACATATCCAGCCTGAGGAGTAAATGGTCAGTGTCCAATCACGTGGTCGGCCTGATGAACGGCGGGACAGCGAGATGACAATCATGGATCTGGTGATTCTGGCGAGAACAACGCCGGTAGAAGCCACTCGATTCCGGCATGGCGTTGGTCAGGCACATCACGCCGAGTACCTGTCAGACAGTATCAAGAGCGCACTCTTTGCATCCCAGTCTCATCGTACCGGAACGCGACTTCATATCGTCCTGGAAGCGGGTACGGGTATTCCACGGACACTCACACTCGATGGTGATGTCATTGGGGACCTGGGTGAGCTGACTGAGACGGGGATTATCCGTTCGCTGGCTGATGCGCTGGATCAGACGACTAACCTAGTTCAGGGCGAATCCGTCGCTCTTTCGACAGGCATTATTGTGAGCGTTCTCGCCTTTGAACCGGCCCTGAGAGCATTGGGAGACCCTTCAGGGCTGATAGGCGGGGCCGGAAAGGAGGGCGTGAAGGACAGACCCCGTTTTCTGTTGCAACCGGATGGGACAGACATTCGGGAGCTTGATACGGCGGCCGGCGGGGTGTTCGTGATGAGCGATCATGTACCAATGCCACGGAAGATCGCGAAATCGCTGATTCGTCGAGGATATGCACCACTTTCGGTAGGGCCGAGGATGCTTCAAACGGCCCATTGCATCACGTTGATTCACAACGAGTTCGACCGTAGCCCCCTTCGGTAAGGACTGGCATAATCCGCCGCCTGATTCAGAGCGCAGATCATTTGAGGAGCCGATATGACTGAAGAAGTGAAATCCATTGCCATTCTGGGAGGTACCGGTGACCTGGGATGGGGGCTGGCCCGACAATGGTCCCGGGCGGGCTACCAGGTTCTGATTGGCTCGCGGACGCTGGAAAAGGGAGAAACCGCTGCGAAGGCGCTTGTCGATGAGTTTCCGGATCTCAACGTCACTGGACATGAGAATGCGGAAGCAGCGTCCAAAGCCGATGTGGTTGTCATGACAGTACCGTTTGAGCACCAGGCGAGTACGCTCGAGTCGGTCAGGGAAGCATTGGTGGGCAAGATTCTGGTCGATACCACGGTGCCGTTGGTACCACCCAAGGTAGGTACTGTTCAATTACCAGAAGGAGGCTGTGCTGCCCAAAGGGCTCAGGCGGTTCTTGGTGAGGATACCCAGGTGGTCTCTGCGTTCCAGAACGTGGGTGCGATGCACCTCCGTGAGGACCATCAGATTGCCTGCGACGTCTTGGTGGCCGGCAACAAGCGTGCCGCGCGAGATACAGTCATCAGACTTGTAGAAGCGGTTGGCCTGCGTGGATGGCACGCAGGACCATTGGCCAATGCCGCAGCGGCCGAAGCCCTGACCTCGGTATTGATCACTATCAACCGTCACCACAAGATCGAAGGCGCGGGTATTGTGATTACCGGGGAACCGGCGTCAGACGCGGAATGAGATTGAATCTTGTTGGTGTTGAAGGCATCCCAATGGTCCAGCCAGGGGATGACCTGGCAGATCTGATTCTAGGTGCGCTGACGCAGACGGGTGAAGAGCTGGTGGATGATGATGTCATCGTTCTTGCCCAGAAAGTTGTCTCAAAAGCGGAAGATCGCTATCTCGATCTGCGGACAGTCGTGCCGACAGAGGAAGCCTGCCGTTTGGCTGCTGAAGTCGACAAGGATCCGCGCAAGGTGCAGGCAATTCTTGACGAATCGAATGAGGTGGTGCGCAAGCGAGAGGGTGTCCTGATCGTTGAACACAGGCTTGGGTTTGTCCAGGCGAATGCAGGTATTGATCAGTCGAATATCTCGCATGAGGACGACGACGAGGACAACCTTTGCCTGCTCTTGCCGATTGATTCGGATGCAAGTGCACGGGCACTGCGAGATGAGATCAAGAGGAGGACCGGTGTCACGGTTGGCGTCGTCATCAACGATAGCCTGGGCCGGGCCTGGCGAAATGGCACGCTGGGACTTGCCATTGGCGTCGCGGGATTTACTGCTCTCGAAAACTACGTTGGTGAGACTGACATCTATGGCCGCGAACTGGTGGTGACTGCGGTGGCCGCGGCTGACGAAATGGCAGCGGCAGCGTCGCTGGTAATGGGGCAGACGAGTGAGAAGACACCGGTTGTGCTGGTGCGTGGTTACAAGCCCAGGGAACCTGAGGATTCAGCGTTGCAGGGCGTGCAACCGCTGATTCGTGACAAGGATGTTGACCTGTTCCGATGAATGTCCTTGCGTTATCCGGTGGCGTTGGTGGTGCGAAGCTTGCGCTCGGGCTGTCCCGATGTCTTGCACCTGATGAGTTAACGATAGTCGCGAACACTGCCGACGACTTTACGCACCTTGGGCTCCGTATCTGTCCGGACCTCGATACGGTGATGTATACCCTTGCTGAAATCAGCAATCCGGAAGTGGGATGGGGACAGCAGGATGAAACCTGGCAGTGTCTTGGTGCGCTCTCTGATCTAGGCGCCGAGAGCTGGTTCCGCCTGGGTGACCGGGATCTTGCAACACATCTCGTGCGTACGGAACGTCTGGGGGATGGTCAAACCCTCTCTCACTTGACGGAATACCTGTGCGAGCAACTGAACATTCAACATCAGCTTGTTCCCATGGCGGACCAGTCCGTGTCTACCCAGGTTGATACCGAAATGGGACGGTTTTCGTTCCAGCATTACTTCGTGAGGGAACGCTGTGAACCTAAGGTGACGGGGTTCGAATTTGAAGGGATCGAGCAGGCCCGGCCATCCCCCGGATTCCAGGCCGCACTGGTGGATAGGGCTGAGGGTGATGATGGTCCGATCGTAATCTGTCCTTCCAACCCGTTTGTCAGTGTTGAGCCGATGCTGGCATTGCCCGGCGTTAGAACCACCATGGTCGACAGTCATCGTCCGGTGATCGCAGTCTCGCCCATAGTTGGGGGGGAAGCGCTTAAGGGTCCCGCGGCCAAAATGATGGCAGAGTTGGGCATCGAACAATCGGCGATGAGTGTGGCGAATTATTACGGCAATCTGATTGATGGTTTTGTGATTGACACCGTCGATGCAGAACTCCAGCCAATGATCGAGCAGTCGGGGATCCCGACTATCGTGACCAACACCGTCATGGTAACGTTGGCCGACCGGATTCAGCTGGCAGAGGACGTGTTGTCTTTCGCCGCAACGCTACGTTCTTAAACCAGGTCACTACATGTCTGTTGTTGCCGTTTTGCCGATCAAGCAACTGGCCAATGCCAAGCAACGGTTGCGCGGTGTGCTCAGTGACGAGCAACGGCGTGGATTGTTCAAGGCAATGGTGCAGGACGTACTGGAAGCTGTGACCGTCTGTCCTTCCATTGATCGAGCCATCGTGGTGACCAGTGATGAAGAAGTCTCAGAGCTTGCACACTATTATGGTGTTGAAGTCAGGCCTGAACCTGAGATTTCAGGATTGATACCTGCAGTAACGGCGACTGGAGAGGCTCTTGCCGAGGAGGGCGTTCGAGCCATGCTGTTTCTGCCGGGAGACGTGCCGCTGGTTTCGGTGGAGGATCTGGAGATGGTTGCGGACGGGCTCTTGCCTGCTTCTGAAGACCCCCAGATGATTATTGTCCCTGCTGAGGACCTGGGTGGTACCAACTGCCTGTTGGTCGCGCCACCGAACGCAATGACGTTTGGCTTTGGTGTCGATAGTTATCGTCGCCACGAGAAACTTGCGGAAGCGGTGGGAGTGCACCACCAGACCATGATGCTGGCTTCGATTGGACTCGACGTTGATGAGCCGCATGACCTGGATGCCCTGGTCGAGTATCTGGGGAACGATGGCATGGATACACACAGCTACAGATTTCTGAGGACCATTGGCGCGGAACCAGGTTTTGAACCCATGAACCGGGTTGTGGACCAATAGCCATGATGACACCGCATTTTGAACGACAATCCGCGCATGAGGCGGCGAGCGAACACCATGAGTCATGACATGAACCAGTTGCTGGCAGATGTGGCCGATGGCTATACAGCGACCGATGAAGAACTGCTGGCAATCGCCGATCGCGCTGCCATGAACGACATACTTCCGGTCGCCACATCCCTCAGGGACCAGGGGCACGCGGGTGCCGTTTCCTATTCACGGAAGGTCTTCATCCCTCTCACTCATCTTTGTCGCGACGTGTGTCACTACTGCACTTTTGCACAGGTTCCGAGAAAACTGAAAGCGCCGTACCTGACACCTGATGAGGTGTTGCAGATTGCAGCTGACGGCGCCAAAGCCGGTTGTAAGGAGGCACTCTTTACACTGGGAGACAAACCCGAACTACGCTACAAAGCAGCGCGTGATGGTCTGAAGGAACTGGGCCAGGAATCGACGCTGTCCTATCTGCGTGACATGGCGGAGCTGGTGTTCAACGAGACTGGTCTGTTTCCGCACCTGAATCCAGGTTTGATGAATGCTGACGAGTTGGCAGAGTTGCGCACGGTATCCATCTCCATGGGTATCATGCTGGAGTCGGCGTCTGATCGGCTCGGTGAGAAGGGGATGCCACATTATGGGTCACCGGACAAAGTGCCCGCCCGTAGGCTTGAAACTATTGCACTTGCGGGTGAGGCGCGGGTTCCTTTTACATCAGGTCTGCTGATAGGGATTGGTGAGACACGGCAGGAGAGGATCGAATCCCTGCTCGCGCTCAGAACCGCCAACGAACCCCACGGGCATATTCAGGAGATCATTGTTCAGAACTTCCGGGCAAAGGAAGGCACCCTGATGGTCAACGCGCCTGAACCGGATCTGGATGAACTGTTGTGGACCATTGGCATGGCGCGGCTCATCTTCGGTCCGTCAATGAACATTCAGGCACCGCCGAATCTGAGTCCTGGCGTGTTGCCACGCATTGTTGATGCGGGCATCAACGACTGGGGTGGTGTCTCGCCTGTGACGCCGGATTTTGTCAATCCGGAAGCGCCGTGGCCCCACCTGAGGGAACTGGAGAATGAAACCGCGGCGGCCGGGAAGGTGCTGATCGAACGCCTCGCCGTCTACCCTGAACATGCTCGGGGGATGGACGAGTGGATTGATCCAGAACTACAGCCATTTGTACGCCAGGCGATCGATGGCGAAGGCTTCGCACGTGCAGAAAAATGGTCGGCTGGTGCGGTGGAAGCGCCGCCAGCAGATGACCTCAATCGTGTGACGGGAATACCACGGTCGCAGGGTGCTGATGATCTACAGGATATTCTGAAACGTGCTGACGCCGGTGAGCGACTGGACGAAGGTGACATTGTTCGTTTGTTCAGAGCCAGAGGCGATGAGTTCTCGCTGGTCTGTCAGGCGGCAGATCAGATTCGACGGCGGGTGGCCGGCGATGAAGTGACCTATGTTGTGAACCGCAATATCAACTATACGAATATCTGCTATTTCAAATGTCAGTTCTGCGCTTTTTCCAAAGGAAAGCTCAGCGAAAATCTGCGCGGACGACCCTATGATCTGTCCCACGATGAAATCATGCGTCGCACCAAAGAGGCGTACGAACGAGGCGCGACGGAAGTCTGCCTCCAGGGTGGCATTCATCCGGAGTACACGGGTGAGAAATACCTCGAAATCTGTCACTCCATCAAACAGGTGGTCCCCGAGATGCATATCCACGCATTTTCACCCCTTGAGGTGTGGCAAGGCGCTCACACGCTGGGAGTATCATTGCATGAATTTCTTGGGCGGCTGAAAGAGGCAGGGTTGGGCACACTCCCAGGCACCGCCGCAGAGATCCTGGACGATGAGGTCCGCGCAACGTTGTGTCCGGACAAGATCAATACCGCACAGTGGCTGGAGGTGATGGAAGCTGCACACGATTCTGGTTTCACCACGACAGCGACCATCATGTTTGGCCACATGGAGCAATATGAACATGTGGCAAGGCATCTCCTTCGAGTCCGCGATCTCCAGGCTCGTACCGGTGGTTTTTCTGAGTTTGTGATTCTGCCGTTTGTGCACATGGAGGCACCAATGTACCAGAAAGGGAGCGCACGTCAGGGGCCGACCTTCCGGGAGGCCGTGCTGATTCATGCGATCGCGCGTCTGGTGATGAACCCGCTTTTCAGAAACATCCAGGCTTCGTGGACCAAACTGGGGCACGAAGGTGTCAGAGCCTGCCTGAAGGCAGGTGTGAATGACCTCGGTGGTACACTCATGAACGAAACGATTACCCGCGCTGCCGGGGCAAGCCACGGTCAGGAAACGTCACCGGAGCTGATGGAAGAGATCATTCGAGATGCAGGACGGGTACCTGTCCAGCGAACGACGAGCTATGGGAAGCCGCATGATCTGCAGGTACGTCGATCCTTTGGCGCACAGGTGCTGAAGGACCCGGAATATACCGCCGTTGCCAAGTACGAGCGGAAGGGCAATCGACACAAGAAGGATCTCTTGAGACCGGGTCTCGATGAGGAATCGGTTTCCAGTAGCGACATTATCTGAGTCACCTCGATTCTTTTCCCAAGAACGTACAAATCGAAGAAAAAATAGGAGCCTTCATGACCGTGCCGCAACGCGTAGCAATGACCCTGCCTCACAAGTTAGGTGTCAAAGAGACCATGGATCTGGCCGTCTGGGCAGAAGAACGCGGTTATGATGACGTCTGGTTTGCGGACAATTCCGGGATAGATGCACTGACGACTTCCGCAGCGGTTGCGGTGCGTACTGGAAGAGTTCGGATCGGCACGGCGATCATCCCTGTATTCACACGTACGCCAGCCGTATTCGCTTCAACGAGCCATGTGCTTCATCAATTGTCCGATGGGCGATTCATATTGGGCCTCGGTTCATCCAGTCAGGTCATGATGGAGAACTGGCATGGTCAGACGTTCGAGAAACCACTGACACGTGTCAAAGAGACAACCCAGTTGGTTCGCGCCATGCTGGATGGTGAAAAGACCGATTTTGATGGCAAGACGGTCAGTAGCCATGGTTACCGTCAGCTGGCTCTTGAGCCTGGGGCGGTACCGATCTACATGGCTGCACTCAGAGCGAAGATGCTTGAGGCCGCCGCCGAATTCAGTGATGGCGTGATCATCAATCTGTTTACTTTGTCCGCGTTGCCGAAACTGATGAAGCACATCCAGATCGGATGTGAACGCGCGGGCAAGAACATTGAAGACATGGAGATTGTCTGCCGCCACCAGGTGATTGTGACTGACGATAAGGACAAGGCGCGAGAGGCGGTGAGGAAGCAGTTCACGCCGTACTACGCGACACCGGTCTACAACAATTTTCTCTCCTGGTGTGGTGAGGAAGAGGCAGCGTCAATGATTGCAGAAGGCTGGGCGGCCAAGGATCGCGCGAAGACTGCCGCGGCCATGACTGATCGACTCATCGATGAGATTTCGGTGATCGGTAGTGCTGAGGAATGTTATGAGGGAATACGAGCTCGAGCGTCTGTTGGTGTCACAACGCACATCATCTCCTGTGTCGACATGGACCAGATCGAGGCGACGAACGAAGCGTTTGCAGGCGACAACTTCCGGGTCTAGGTCGCAGTAGCAGCACACGATAACAGCGACAGAGACAACATAAAGAGAGGTCATAGATGAAACTGGGCATTGTGGGCGGATACTCAGGACGCCGAGTCAGTATTGATATCGATAGGATCCGTGCGGCAGAAAGCATGGGATACGAAAGCATCTGGACAGCGGAAGCGTATGGCTCTGATGCAGTCTCACCAGCGGCCTGGATTCTGGCACAGACAGACAGGATCAAGGTCGGAACGGCGATCATGCAGATGCCAGCCAGGTCACCGGCGTGTACCGCGATGACGGCGATGACATTGAACCAGATGTCCGAGGGTCGCTTCATGCTCGGGCTTGGTGCCTCCGGACCACAGGTCGCTGAGGGTTGGCATGGCGTCGCTTACGGCAGGCCGATTACACGACTGAAGGAATACATCGGCATCGTTCGTCAGATCATGGCTAGGGAAGCGCCTTTAGAGCATGAAGGATTCCACTATTCGCTCCCATACAGCGGTGATGACGGAACTGGTTTGGGCAAGCCGTTGAAGAGCATTCTTGCACCGGATACCGAGATTCCTATCTATTCGGCGTCGATCACGCCTGCTGGTCTTGCGGCCAGTGCTGAGGTTGCCGATGGTGTTTTTCCGATCTGGATGGATCCCTCTCGTTACGATGTGTTCGAGCCGTCCATCAACAAAGGCCTCGCAAAAGCCGATAAGACGTTGCTTCAGTATGATGTAGCACCGTTTGTGACCTGTGTCATGGGCGATGACCTCGATCAATGTCGAATGCCGATCAAGGGCAACATGGCCCTGTATATCGGGGGTATGGGCGCCCGGGATAAGAACTTTTATAACGACTACGCAAAGGCGCTGGGCTTTGAGGATGCAGCGGTGAAAATCCAGGATCTGTATCTTGAAGGCAGGAAAGATGAAGCCATGGCGGCTGTCCCCGATGAGCTGGTAGATGCGGTACATCTTGTGGGCCCGGCAGAGCGTATCCGCGAGCGACTACAGGAATGGAAGAAAGCCGGGATCAATGGCCACGTGGGATCGATGTTGATCAGTTCCGGGCAGTTGGATGCGCTCGAACTGATCGCGGGAGAAATACTCTAACCCGCGATGCAGTAACGATGCACACATCGAGTCGCGGCAGGTTCATCTGATGGCGTATACCCTGAAAGCCCATCCTCATATCAACGAGATTGATCCTGCCGCGTGGGATACCTGTGCCAACCCGATCCTGGCGGAACCGGACTGCGGCATTCCGTTTGATCCATTCGTGTCCCACGCGTTCCTGAATGCGCTGGAGGAGAGTGCGTCGGCAGTGTCGGAAACCGGATGGGCGCCCTACCACATTTCTCTCGCCACAGAAGAGGATGAGGATACGATTCTGGGTGTGGTACCGATGTACCTCAAGAATCACAGTCAGGGCGAGTACGTTTTTGACCACAGCTGGGCCGATGCTCTCGAACGTGCTGGGGGTCGCTACTACCCCAAGCTACAGGTCTCGGTACCGTTTACACCCGCGACAGGCCGCCGTCTCCTTACACCTTCGGGTGGAAATGCGGAGGAGTGCCAGGTGGCTCTCCTGTCCGGGATGACACAGGTCGCTGAGCAGCTCAATGTGTCGTCTATTCACGTCACATTTGCCACCGAATCGCAGTGGCAGAACATGGGCCAGGCCGGCTTTCTTCAGCGAACCCACAGCCAGTTCCACTGGCAGAATGGGGGATACTCGAACTTCGATGATTTTCTGGCCGCACTATCAAGGAAGAAACGAAAGAACATCAATCGCGAACGCCGGGATGCACTATCCCGCGGCATCACCATTGAGTGGGTTACAGGTAACGACCTGAAAGAGGCGCATTGGGACGCGTTCTATGAGTTCTACATGGACACGGGATATCGAAAGTGGGGTCGTCCCTACCTGACTCGCGAGTTCTTTTCTCGTATTGGTGAAACCATGCCTGATGACGTACTGCTGATTCTTGCGAAACGTGATGGCAGATACATTGCCGGTGCCATCAACTTCATCGGCGGTGACTGTCTGTTTGGAAGAAACTGGGGTTGCACCGAGCATCACCAGTTTTTGCACTTTGAAGTCTGCTACTACCAGGCCATCGATTTTGCAATAGAGCGGGGGTTGAGTCGTGTAGAGGCAGGTGCACAGGGTTCGCACAAGCTGGCGCGAGGGTACATGCCGTCGCACACGTACAGTGCGCATTTGATTGTGAACCCCTCATTCCGGGATGCTGTTGATCGGTATCTTGAGGATGAGCGCGAACACGTCGACCAGGAAATCGATTACATTGAGGAACGTCATTCCCCGTTTCGGGGTGATGCAACCGATCCATCCTCTGAGCCCTGACTCCGAATGCGCCAATGATAGATATACCAGGCGGGCGCTTTGTCATGGGGTCGAACACGTACTACCCTGAGGAATCGCCGTTGACTGAGCGGAACGTGTCCGCTTTCAGCATCAGTTCTGCTCCGGTGACCAATGGTGACTATGCCCGGTTTGTATCGGAGACCGGGTACGTCACAGTCGCGGAACGCCCTCTCGATCCTGAAGCCTACCCGGGAGTCCATCCCGATGACCTTGTGCCCGGGTCATTGGTGTTTGTGCGCACCCAGGGTCCTGTGGACCTGGCGAACCCGGGGCACTGGTGGCGATTTGTGGCAGGTGCATGCTGGCAACATCCGGAGGGGCCCGATAGCAGTATAGCGGCGCGCCTGGATCATCCGGTCGTTCAGGTCGCCTATGAGGATGCCGAGGCTTACGCGGACTGGGCCGACCAGTCACTCCCGACCGAAGCCCAGTGGGAGTGGGCCTGTCGTGCCGGTGAGCCAGGAGAGTTCATATGGGGAGACCACGAGCGCCCTGAGGAAATGGCCAATATCTGGCAGGGCCGGTTCCCATTTGAGAACACATCGCGATTCCAGGGAACGTCCCCGATCGGCAGCTATCCTGCGAATGCCTGGGCGCTTAGTGACATGATTGGCAACGTGTGGGAGTGGACCGCTGATTGGTGGCAGGATGTACGTACCGAGGGTGGCTCAGATCCGGGTTGCTGTGGACCAGATGGTAGCTACGATCCACTTCAGCCTGACATCATGATCCCGCGGAAGGTCCTGAAAGGAGGGTCGCACCTCTGTGCAGCAAGTTATTGCCTGCGCTATCGCCCGGCGGCCCGGATTCCCCAGATGGTCGATTCCGCCACCAGCCATATCGGGTTTCGATGTGTCGCCAATCCCGGAGCCGCTGCATAGATTGCTGATGCCGTTGATTGGTCAGACCTCAAGACCGTCAAACAGAGGATCTACGCAGAACTTCCCGAACAGACGTTTGGTCGCGATCAACGCCTCTTTCGTTTCGGGGTACTGTCCCCTGTCGTCCGTATCGTCGATCCAGATATCCAACAGACCTCGCATCTCGTACAAGACCGGCTGATGGTCGGGCTGGTCTGCCAGATTCACAAGTTCGTGGGGGTCGGTTTCGAGATCATAGAGTTCTTCGGCTGGTCTCGGACCATACGGTGCTGCCTGAGCCTCAGTCAGCTCCCCTTTGGCGTACATGGCTTCCGATTGGATGACCGCAGGCCATCTGAAGCGGAAGTTGGTCTGGTACACCGGTCGGTCTGTCATGTAATTGCGGATGTAGTGGTAGCGTTCGTCCATGACGCTTCGGGTACGGTCGACGACCCATTCGCAGCGGTCTCGGGCCGATAACACGTGCTCACGCTGAGAACCACTGAGAAGGTCACGCGTATCCATATAGTCCGGCACGTCGATACTAGCGAGCAGGAGAGACGTTGCACCGATGTCCAGTGTGGCCACCGGTTCGCGCCTTCGCGTGCCGGGCTCGATCTTCTCGCGCAGGGATGGCATACCCGGCGCCGCGATGATCAGGGGAACGTGCAAGCCCTCTTCGTAACACATCTGCTTGGCGCGGGGAAAAAGCGCGCCATGGTCACTCACAAGGAAGATCACGGTGTTGTTCCAACGGCCCATATCCCTGACTTCCTGCAGCATGTCTCGGACCAGGATGTCGCTGATCAACATGGTGCTCAGCTGGTCAGCAACCATGTCGCGCATTTCGGGTATGTCCGGATATTGCGGCGGCACAACGACGTCGTCAGAGTCTACAAGCTGCGGGTCATCGACACCCAGTTCCTGAAGTACTCGACGTGCCTGATCTGCAGAATACCCATCCTTGCCGCCATTGGTCTGAATCTGGGCAAAAAACGGCATGTCATCCGGACAGTCCTCGAACCGACCGGAGCCGCTCTGCAAACCGACACCGCCATTGACCTTGCCATCGGGTGTCTTTGGATCGTTCCCGGTGGAGTACAACGCGCTCCGGTCATTGGCAAAGTTGTAGTCATCCTTGCCACGGTTGAATGTGAAATACCCGGCGTCTCTGAACAGCTCAGGAATGGTCTTCTGGCCTTCAGGCAGATATATCTCTTCTCCGGGGAAGCGACTGGATCGCTGAACATGGGTGCCATTTCTGATCGCATAACTGCCGGTGATGACGGCTGATCGGCTGGGACTGCACACAGGGGCAGGTGAATACGCCCGCTCGAACACTATGCCGGACTGTGCCAGTGCATCAATGTGAGGTGTATCCACCAGCGGCTCGCCATAACAACCGTACCGCGGGTCCTGGTCTTCGATGTAAATCCAGAGAATATTGGGTTGTTCCATGTTGCATTCCGATGCAATGAGAGCGGACCTTAAGATATCGCGTTATCACCGGGTGTCTACCCTCTCTTCATCGCGTTTCCCGATTTTCGTTCCCACGCATGCGCTGCCTTTACCACTGATTCGATAATGAGTACTATTCTCATTTGTTTCCGGAATCACTATGCAGCTTCACCACGGACTTGGACGCACCGCTCGAGTGCTGGTATTGGGATACTTGCTCAGCCTCTTTGCGATGGCGTTGGCAGATGGGCCGGTGGGTGATCACGTCAATGAACTCCATGGCCATCTGGATGAATACAACACCGAGGTGACCTGGCTGATAGATCAGGTTGAAGCCATCGTGACAACCTATGAGAAGAAGGGCCGCAAGCACGCAAAACCGGAAAGGTTGGTGGACCACTGGGAGGCCGTGAAATTTCACTCCGCCATCGAATCCAACGACATCGCACTTTATGCCAACACATGGCAAGCGCTGTTTGGTGTACGTGAAGCGATTGAAGCCGAGCAATCGATAGAGCAGGTCAGGACCGCCCAACGAGAGCTCGAACAGGTTCTCTGGCAATCGCTGGGCGCGGTCAAGGTCGCCGCGCGGTATCAGGATCAGGGTTTGTTGCAGGAGGTGTCAACGCGGAAAGCGGTGATGCCTTCCAGGGTACTCATCGAGATCAAACAACAACTGGATCGCGTTGTTGCGAAATATGCAGAACGACTGCCCGAAGAGGCCGTTGCCATCATCGAGGAGACCTACGCAACGCGTTTCGAAACCGTTGAAGATGCACTCAAGGCGCTGGATCGGGATCTCGTAGAAGATCTGGAGAGTGACTTCCATGTTCGATTGCCGCGGGCGATTTCAGCGGGTGAATCGGTTGATGCGATTCGTCGTGTTGTGGACACGATGCACGGCAATCTGGATCAGGCCCGGTCTCTGCTCAAGTCGACCGAGCGTTGACGATCGGGCGCGGATTTGATGCCAGCTTTCAGCGCTGTCTCATATCAGACCGGCCCACGCTGCTAGGTTCCATCGCGTTCACGGGATTCAGAAAAGCGGGTCCATCTTCCTGCCAGCCCATGGTTTCATTCAGACCGACGATCTGCGCGAAGCGGGCATCGCCCCTGTGACGGTCGATAATTTCCTGCGGTAGTTCGCGTCCGTAACGCTCCTGAAGTTTTATCCACGGACGTGCCATGTACTGGGCGAGGTTCAGTCGCAAACCTGGGATTGTTCGTGGGTAGGAGCCGTGCCAGGTGTTGCCATGCCAGATCACGGCTGAACCCACAGGAATCTCAAGTGGGATCGCGTTGGGGTTTTCCTGACCGGGTAACAATGAGACCTCCGACGGTAACGGTGCCCTGGCTAACTTGTGACTGCCGGGGACAATGGCGAGGCAGCCGCCTTCACGGGTGTAGTCAACGAGTGCATAGTTGATATTGATCACGTTGGAGTAGGCTGGTAACGGATCCAGTAGAGGTGTGTCCGAATGAAGACCAATCTGGGCCCGTTCACTTGGGCCCTTCAGATGGCAAGTCATGGAGGACAGCTGAAGCCTGGAACCGAGAAGATAAGTGGCGAGCGCCAGCGACTGTTCGTTCATCAGGATCTCCTCGAACACCGGGTCACGAACGAGCAGATAGGGAATCAACCGCCAGTCTTCAAGACCCTCGCCGGAGTCCAGGTCGGGCTTTACGCCAGTCCGCTCTTCGCAGATTCTGAGAATGGCATTCCGTGCGCGCAAAACGGTCTCTGGTGGCAGCAGGTTTTCCAGTACCGTAAACCCCATGGCGTCGAGTTCTGCGATGTTTGATTCCAGGCCCAGTTCACGTAGTTGGCGGTAGAGGGCGTTCAAATGCGCGGTGCCGGACCAGTCTTCGATTTCCATGATGAATCTTCTCTGCGAGTGGTCACTTCAGCATAGGCCGAATCAGGATTAGAGTAAAAATGGTGGTTTTTACTCTGATCGGAAATTCCGCCACAATGCGCCCCCGACAAGCCACGGAGTAGGCATGGACAACATGTCGAGAAGGGGTTTTGACCCCCTTACATACCGTTTTGAAGAACAGGCGCCGGAACTCGGCGAGGTGACCGAAGTCGCCGATGGCTGCTTCTGGGCCCGGATGCCTATCGGCGGACGGCTGAATCATATCAACGTCTGGTTGTTACGCGATGGTGACGGCTGGACGATTGTGGATACGGGTCTGTTTGGTGAGAACACCCAGCAGCACTGGCGAGCCATTTTTGACAAATATCTGGATGGGAAGCCCGTAACGCGTGTGATTGCGACCCATCTGCATACTGATCATACCGGTAATGCGGGTTGGATTTGCCAGGAATGGGGTTGTGAACTCTGGATGAGTCGCAGCGACTTTTATATGGGCAAAGTCATGGCCGCGGACGGTCCCTCAGATGTCCCCGACGATGCCATTGTGTTCTATCGCCGAGCGGGATTCGACGAGGACCGCCTGGATCGATATCGCAGCCGGTTTGGTCAGTTCGGTGCCAACATTGCACCGTTACCCGCGGGCTATCGGCGCATCATTGATGGCCAGTACATCAACATCGGTGGTCGGGAATGGCGAGCCATCATTGGACACGGTCATGCACCCGAACATGTATGCCTTTATTGCCCTGAACTGAAGCTCATTATTGGCGGTGATCAGTT
>NTKD01000020.1 GCA_002457275.1 OM182 bacterium MED-G24 | reverse complement strand
CAGGAAACGGCGTCTTGCGGGAGATGGGGATGTGAGTGTGTTCGGGGAAGAATAAATGATCAAACCCACGCTCTTCGGCCGCTTTCGCGAGATCAATGGGGCTGATGGTGGTGTCCGTGGGGAACATGGAGATGCCGAATCGGGCCATGTTGCTGTCCTGCCTTGCCAAATGTTGAGTGAAGAAAAGAGAGGGTTAGTTTGCCCTATTTCCTGCTGGCATGGTTCACTGGATCCATGCCCTGCCTTCGTGAGTCATCAAAACTCTGCCATCCTGCCTGTGCCTGTGCCTGTGCCTGTGCCTGTGCCTGTGCCGGTGACCGGAGTACCTATTGACCTTGCCTGACGACACCATTGTCCAGTCTGTCTGGCGGCGCCTGCCGCGTACGTTTGAAGCCCTGTCAGACCGAAACTTCCGCTGGTTCTTCCTAGGGCTGTTTGGCGGCTTCGCCTCTATGAACATGCAGATGTTCGTGCGGGGCTGGCTGGTGTTTGAAATCACGGGCTCCTACGAAAAACTGGGCTTCATGACCGCCGCAGGCGGCGTTGTGGGTCTGTTTGCGGCGCCACTGGGCGGCGTTGTGGCGGATCGGCTGAAACAGAAGAAGACCATCATCCAGTATGCCCAGTCGTTCAATGCGCTGCTGGCTCTGGCGATCGGCTACCTGATTGCGATTGGAGAGCTTCGGTTTGAACACCTCCTGGCAGTCTCGATCCTGCAAGGAGTGTCGATGAATGTGATGATGCCGGCACGACAAGCCTTGACGACAGATATCATCGGGCTGGAGAAACTGACGAATGCTGTCGCACTGAATACGTCCAGTATGAACGTCTCACGGTTACTCCTGCCAGGGCTGGCGGGCGGCATGGTGGCCGCCCTGGGGGGTGGCGACGGCAATATCGAACCTGCCCAGTGGGTGTACTACGTGATGGTGGGCCTTTATGTCTTTGCGGTGGGTTCGCTGATGCGGGTTTCCGTGGCTGATCGGGTGCCATCAAAAGGTCCGCAGTCGTCGATGCTCGAAGAACTCCGGTCCGGATTTTCATACGTGGTGAAGACGCCCGTGATCTTCATGTTGCTGGGTTTCAATTTCGTGATGGTCTTCTTCAGCATGTCCTACTTCACGTTGCTGCCCGGCTTCACCAAGGACGTGCTGCAGGTCGGTCCGGAAAAGCTGGGGCTTCTCATGTCGATTTCGGGTATCGGGTCACTGGTGGGGTCACTGATGATTGCATCCATGTCGAACCGACGACGTGCCAAGGTAATACTGTTCGGAACCATGGTCAGTGCCATTGGCCTCATCCTGTTCTCGATTACAACCTACTACTGGCTATCCGTTTTGCTGCTGACGATTGTTGGGTTTGGTTCTTCCGCACGAATGTCGTTGTCCAACGTTCTGATACAGACCTACGTGGACGACAACTTTCGGGGGCGCGTTATGAGCATCTACATGCTGGAGATGTCTGTGCTTTCGATTCTGATGTATCCAGTTAGCGTAATCGCCGATGTGGTAGGGCCGCAGTGGGTGGTGGGCGTGACGGCTGCGATGCTGGTGGTATTGTTGCTGTTTTTGTACTCATTCAGACCGTATCGCGACATCGATTGATTGAGCCCGTGCGTGTTTTTGCATAGTGCTTTGTGGTTGATGCGCGCGGGAAGTCTGTGAATCGCGATGGCGAAAAGTTCATTCAGGTTGGTATGGTTGGTGCCCAATTGACGGAGGTGCAATGTGATGGCGAGTGAGTTGTTGGATGCGTTATGGCAACTGCATCGGAACCCAGGTGGTGAGCCTGCTCAGGCTCTTCTAACAGCAACGCTTGACATTGATGAAGGACAGGCGTTACAGCTTCAGCTGCTAGAGCGATGGCTGAACGAAGGCGAAACGCTGGGTGGCTGGAAGATCGGGATGACATCGGGTGCGTCACGTAACGCGATGGGCGATGGTATTCGCCCGTTTGGGTTTGTGCGGACCAGTCGAATCAAGACTGACGGTGATCGCTTACCGCTGGGTAATCTGTATCACGGTGGCGTTGAGAATGAACTCTGTTTCGAAATAGGCAAACACCTGGGCGCGGGTACGAGTGCTGGTGATGCGCGGGGAGGCGTGTCAGGCGTATCACCCGGGTTTGAGATCAATCAAAAGCGCCTGCCCGGAGATGCCGCCGCGGGTCTGCGGGTGGCGGATGATCTTTCGAACTGGGGTATCGTGGCCGGAACTGTTGTGCAGGTCCCTGAATTACTCGATGATCTGGCGGTCACGCTGAACAGGAACGGTGAGGCGCTGGAGACAGTTACCAGCGAAGGTCATATTGACGATCACTTCGATTCCCTTGCGATCCTCGCCAATCGGTTGGCAGACTTCGGGCATGGTCTTGAACCGGGTCAGCGCGTGATCACGGGTGCGTATGCGAAGACGCCTTTTGCTACCGGGGTCTATCGCGGTGATTTTGGCGACCTTGGCAGTGTACAGATTGAATTGACGGAGTAACGATGAAAGTGATGGTGATACCCGGTCTGACCCTGGCGAAGGTACCGGACGAAGCATTACAAGAAATGCGCGATGTTGTTGGGACTGATGGTGAGGTCATCGTCTGCAGTTACGATGAAGCACACACGCACGCTGTCGACGTTGATGTGATCCTGGGTTTTGTGCCGCTAAAACTGTTTGCTGCGACCAACAGATTGCGATGGGTGCAGTCGATTTCGAGTGGTGTGGACTCCTTCATGTATCCGGAGTTCATCAACAGCGATGTGGTGCTCACCAGCGAAAAGGGGCTTGTCGGTGAACACCTGGCGGACCATGGGTTTGGGCTTTTGTTGATGCTCACCCGCCAGCTGGCAGCCGCTCGGGATCTTGGGCCGGATGGTTGGAATCATCGTCCGGAACTGCGGGCCCAGGAGGTGGAGCTGACGGGGCTGAATATGGGCATTATCGGCTTTGGCGGTACCGGCCGCGCCATGTCGCGGCGAGCAGCCGCGTTCGGCCTGAATGTCCGCTCCGTGGACCGGGACCCGCTTCCAGCCAGTGCAGAGGTCAGCCAGGTAGAGGGTACGGACCGATTGCACGACATGCTGGGATGGAGTGATGTGCTGGCGATCTGCTGTCCACTTACCGAAGAGACAGACCGGCTGATCAATGCAGACACTCTCGGTCAACTCAAATCCGGTGCTTTCATTGTCAACGTGACCCGAGGCGAGGTCATTGATGAAGATGCCCTGTTGGCGGCGCTTAAGTCCGGTCATGTCCGCGGTGCTGGTCTGGATGTTGTACCCCGAGAGCCTTTACCCTCTGACTCCGAGTTGTGGCAGTTACCCAACGTGGTGATGACACCGCATACGGCGGGCGCAAGCCAATACAGGGCACAACGCAATCTCGACCGGTTTATCGATAATCTGGACCGGTTCATTCGAAGCGAGCCCCTGGTAGGTGTGGTCGACAAGATGACCGGCTATTGATCACCTCGCGGGGCTTGCGCTCGCAAGTACGCTTGGGATTGTCGATGCGATTGCGATTGTTGTTGCATTTGAAAGTTATGCCAACTAAGGTGAGTCGCCTGGCGTCCCCAGCTAGCGTCATCTAAGTTGTAAACACACGATGAGCTGAGCGACATCTACCTTCGTTGCACAGGCTCCCTGCTGTGTTGTTGCCTTTCTCCAAAGTGCCAATCCAAGAATGCCGCACCCCGTGATTGTTCGGACGAGTGTCCGTTGATCACTCGAATGCCGAGGTATCAGCATTACACTGCTCCCTTTGTGTGACTAAAACTGACGTACCTGCGGGTACGAGGATATTGAATGAAATTTACTGACCTCGGACTCCCCGAATCACTCATCCGCGCGCTTGAAAAAAGTGGATATGAAGAACCCACCCCTGTACAGCAGGCCACGATCCCCGTGATTCAGGAAGGCGGCGATGTGATGGCAACGTCACAAACAGGCACCGGAAAAACGGCAGGGTTTGTATTGCCGATGCTTGAACGGCTGGCACAGACCCAGGACAAGAACCATAAGGTGCGTGCTCTCATCATTACGCCCACGCGTGAACTGGCTGCCCAGGTGCATGCGAGTATCGAGAAATACGGGTGCTATACCGAACTCAAATCTACCGTCGTGTTTGGGGGTGTGAACATCAATCCCCAGAAAAAGATCTTGCGTCAGGGTGTGGGCATTCTGGTTGCGACACCGGGCCGACTGCTGGACCTTCACGGCCAGAAAGCGGTCGACCTGCGACAGGTTGAGTACTTTGTGCTCGACGAGGCTGATCGTATGCTCGACATGGGGTTCATTCACGACATTCGTCGTGTATGCGACCTGATTCCGAAGAAGCGGCAGACGCTGATGTTCTCCGCGACGTTTTCCCCGGATATCCGTTCGCTGGCGAAGGCGATGCTGTTCAAGCCTGAAGAAGTGGACATGGCTCCGCGGAACTCAACCATCGACCTGGTAGAACAGGTTGTTCACCCGGTCGACAAGAAACAGAAGAGCGATCTGTTGGCGTATCTGATCGGCAGTCAGCAGTGGCAGCAGGTGATCGTGTTCAGCCGAACGAAACATGGCGCCAACAAGCTTGTGAAGCAACTCGACAAAGCAGGCATCAATGCTGCCGCCATCCATGGCAACAAGAGCCAGGGTGCACGGACAAAGGCGCTGCAGCAGTTCAAGGACGGCAAGCTGACGGCACTGGTTGCCACCGACATTGCTGCCAGAGGCATCGATATTCGGTCACTGGGACATGTTGTGAATTATGACTTGCCCAATGTGCCGGAAGACTATGTCCACAGAATTGGCCGCACGGGCCGAGCCGGCAGTACCGGCGATGCGGTGTCACTGGTGTGTGCGGATGAGATCAAACAGCTGCGGGATATTGAACGTCTGATCAGGCGTGATATTCCTCGGCTCGAAATCGAGGGTTTTGAGCCGGAGCATCAGCTGCCGGTTGGCAAAACGAAAGCGCCGGACGGACGTTCATCGAACCAGGGTTCGAATTCACGAGGATCTTCCGGGCGACGGGGCAATAATCGGTCTCAGGGCAACGATCGATCACAGGGCGAGCGTGCCGATGCAAATGGCAATCAGCGTTCCAGGCCGAACCGGCAGCGGTCACGTAACCGACGCAGGCCTGCACGCGCAACTGCTTGACGAGAGTTATTGGCGAGAGCTTTTAGAGACCATCCGAATACCGGTCAATAGCCTCGGGTGTGATGCGGGCTCGCGTGAGCAGGCCGTAAGCCTTTGTTTCCTCTTCCACCAAGATCGCGCCGAGGACCTTGAAGGGGGTCAGTGGAACCGGAGGCTATGGATGGATCATCAGGAGGCGTTGCATCACTCTCTGGAATGGAATGTCCGGTAAAGGTTCCGGGCCATGCTCCGTCAACTCGACAACGCCATCCACCTGCGTTTGTAGCAGCGTGAGATCGGCACCAAGCGTCTCGACGCATTGCCTTGTGCTGGTTTCATGGAGGAGTGCTTGAAGCAGCTGTTCCGTGGTGAAACTAGTTCCCTGGCCAGCTCGAACGCAGTGGTGACTATGCCTTTCAGGTCTGTCATCAGGACCGTTATCTCCTGATCACGTTGTTCAGTTTTAGCGCGGAATTTCACCCAGCTTCGGACCCAGACTCTAGGGCGACCACAAGCTGTGCCTGTTGGAGCGCGAACGGCGTGCCGTCGGGGAAATAGGGTGCCACACGGGATTGCGCATCGGTGTTGTCTGCCGGATAGAATTTGAGCAGACGTTTCGCTTCGCTGCCATAAATGTCGAGAGAATTATTGGCCATGGAGACCTTTTTTCACTGTGCCCGATGTCCGACGCTGTTGGGCTGAAAAGAGGTATTTGTGATCAAAGTGCAGTTGGCATGCCTTCCCGCGGACCAGAGTTGTACTGCGAACAACTGATCCAATAGTACGAGGGAAGATCGTGACTGACAATCTGTCGGTGCGTGCCTTGATGTTGGAGCGGGTGATGGGAATCGAACCCACGTGGTCAGCTTGGGAAGCTGAAGTTCTACCATTGAACTACACCCGCGATTTACGTGTTGGTCCCTTTGGACCGATCCGCGCCACAACAATATACAAGGCCGGCAGTGCTGGTCTCAAGCGATTGCGATGCTGTGTTGCCAGTGCCAAGCTATGTTTTCAAAGACCTTGGTACAACAACTGATGACGATACGGGCGATGATATGGCAATAGACATCTGGGAACCCCAGCAACCGCTGACTGTAACGACCGAGCGTCTCTCAGCATTGGCTGCTCAGATCTCTGACGCCGAATCCGGCAATCTGGCCAGCCTCCTCGGCGAAGAAGGCGTCAAACGCGATGCAGGGCTGATGACGCAACCGGAGGAGAACTGGTCCGTCGCTGAATCCTTGTCCAATGAAGATATCGTTCGACTGGTTCGTTTTTTCACTCTGGCGGAGATGCAACTACCAGGCTGGGAGGCAGGTAAACGGTCTCCTGTGATACCTCTGGTCAAAATACTGAAGGCGAGGTCCACTTTCACACCTGAACTGCGGAAATGGATCAAGGCCAGTGCGGACAACCGATACCTGCCAAACGGGGCAGCGCTGTAGACTGTGGGCGCTTTGGCGTAAACTCCGCAGCTGTCCAATTCACACCCTGACCCTATTGGGTTCATGGAAAACCGGGTCATTGATAAGCCTCATGAGTGATTCAAGAACAGCAACGGTCAATCGCGATACGCTGGAGACAAAGATTGCAGTCAGCGTCAACCTGGATGGCACTGGCCAGTGCCAGCTGAATTCAGGGCTACCCTTTCTGGATCATATGCTGGATCAGGTCGGCCGGCATGGCCTGATTGATCTCAACATTGAGGCCGATGGCGATCTGGAGGTGGATGCGCACCACACGGTAGAAGATATCGGCATCACGCTGGGCCAGGCGGTTGCGCAGGCGGTTGGTGACAAGAAGGGTATTGTCCGTTACGGGCACGCGTACGTGCCGCTGGACGAAGCGCTGTCACGCGTGGTGATTGATTTTTCCGGGCGTCCAGGACTGACATGGGGCGTCGATTTTGTAAGACCCCGTATCGGCGATTTTGACGTGGATCTGTTCGTCGAGTTCTTCCAGGGATTCGTCAATCACGCCCAGGTGACGCTGCATGTCGATAACCTTCGCGGCAACAACGCGCACCACCAGATCGAAACCGTGTTCAAGGCCTTCGGGCGAACGCTCCGAATGGCGCTCACCGCAGACCCGCGTATGTCAGGTGAGATCCCTTCGACCAAGGGTGCACTCTGATGCAGGTGATTCCAGCAATCGACTTCAAGGACGGCAAAGTCGTCAATCTGAAGCAGGGCCGACTCGATGAGAGTACTGTCTATTCAGATGACCCGGTCGCCATGGCGGATAGATGGGTCGATGCGGGCGCGGAACGACTGCATCTCGTTGACCTGGACGGTGCGTTTGAAGGTGTGCCGGTGAACCATCCTGCGATTGCCCGGATTGCCAATGACCATCCTCATCTAACGATTCAGCTGGGTGGCGGTATTCGGTCACCCCAGGTGATCGAGGCATACCTCGAGGCGGGCGTTGACCAACTGATTATCGGCACCAAGGCTGTTGAAGAACCGGAATTCGTGGGTGAGATGTGTCACCGTTTTCCTGATCACATCATCGTGGGGCTGGATGGCCTTCACGGCATGGTGGCAAAAAATGGCTGGGTTGATGTGACCGAGGTGTCTGTCAAAAGTCTGGCCATGCTGTTCGAGTCAGATGGTATCAGCGCCATTGTCTACACCGATATCGCAAAGGACGGCATGATGGGCGGGATCAGTCTTCGATCGACGATTGATCTTGCAGAAAGTGTGTCGATACCGGTCATCGCATCAGGCGGTGTGACTGACATGGACGACATTGATGCGTTGCTGGACATTGAAGAGAAGACGTCTGGCGGTATCACGGGTGTGATTACCGGACGCGCTATCTACGAAGGCACATTGGATTTGGCAGAAGCCATTGCCCGCTGCCGCGCCTGATTCGAGGTCTGGTCCTAAGACGTTTGATCAGCGCTGACGCTGGTGCGATCTGGACGCTATCTTCCGGTCGGTCCTTCAACACCTGTTCCAGAAAATCGAGGGTTTCGGGATAATGGTGTGCGATCACGATGGGAGAGGCGATGTTACCGGGATTGTCGGCCCTGACTGCAGTTGTCACACAAGTCAGAACATATTAAGAAGCTTGGGGCGAAAACGTTGCCAGCATGGCTTCTTCACGCTGGCTTCCAATACAGAGAACCAGGTCAGTTTTGTTCACTCCCTGTATTGCTGTCTGCCAGGATGTTGTAGCCACGCAAAAGTGTCAGCGCTTCGTTGAGCTGGAAATCCGTAAGGGCCAGATCTTCAACGTTGTAGTCGGACGAACCTTCTTCGCCGGATTGATTCAGGTGATTGTGCAGGTCACTCTCACGCACCCGTAACCGGCTGCGTTCCAGTCGCGTGACCTGGGAACGATCGACACGAATATCCGGTGAAATTCCTTCCGCCTGTATAGAGCGTCCAGAAGGTGTGAAGTAGAGTGCTGTGGTGAGTTTGATGGCTTTCTTCTCGTTCAGTGGCAAGATCGTCTGTACTGAGCCCTTTCCAAACGTCCGATTACCCATGACCACGGCTCGATCGTGATCCTGAAGCGCACCTGCCACAATCTCTGATGCCGATGCGCTCCCTTCATTGACGAGCACCACGATCGGTACGTTCGCGGTGACGTCCTGGCCGGTGGCTCGGAATTCCTGACGCGCATTCTCCAGTCGCCCGGACGTGTAGACCAGTAGTCCATCCTCGATGAAGAGGTCCGCGACTGCCACCGCAGATTGCAGAACACCGCCGGGATTATTCCGAAGATCGAGCACCAGCCCTAGGAGCGGACCTTCTTCACGCATTCGGTCGATCGCTTTGCCGACTTCAGGACCCGTTTCCGTATGGAACTGAGCGATACGAATGTACCCGTAACCGGTGTCCAGCATGCGATCACGCACACTCGCGACTGAAATCACTTCTCTGGTAACGTCGAAATCGATGGGTTGTGGTACGCCGTCGCGTAACACGGTGATCATGATCTCAGTGCCGGGCTCGCCGCGCATGACACTGATTGATTCAGCCAGTGACTGTCCTTTGAGGGGTTTGTCATCGAGTTTGATAATGATGTCGCCGGGGAGTATCCCTGCGCCTTCAGCAGGAGTATCGTCCATGGGGGAGATGACCCTGACGAAACCATCGGTCATGTCGACTTCAAGCCCCAGACCGCCGTACTTGCCAGTGGTCGTTTCCTGCAGTCGGTCAAATGACTTCTGGTCGAGATAAGCCGAGTGCGGATCCAGCTGGGACAGCATGCCTCGTATGGCGTTCTCGAGCAGCGTTCGATCGTCGATTTCTTCGACGTAGGCATCACTGACCTGATCAAATGCCTGCACGAAAACCCGAAGATCGTTCAGGGGAAGTCGCGGTGGCAGATTCTGATCTGCCTCCGTTTGAGCGTCCGCCTCTGTCTCGGCGGCCCCTGCAGACAACGCGAACATCAGAAACAGGACTTTGCAGGACACTGCGAGGAAATGGCCGAAAGGTCGTGTCTTCATGTTTGTCCTTCGTCTGATTTCAGGCGTGGGGTGTCAGGCGGTTCGTCGTTGCGAGGTTGTCTGGCACCATTGTTGCGGATTGGCGGGTTTGCCACCACTCCTGATTTCGAAGTAGAGGCCAGGCTCGGTCTGGCCTCCGGTGTCGCCGACAGTGGCGATGACTTCACCGGTGACAACCCAGTCTCCGGTCTCCCGGTACAGGATACTATTGTGACCGTAGAGGGACATATAGCCATCTCCGTGGTTAATGATCATCAGTAAACCAAAACCTCTGAGCCAGTCGGAGAAAACCACCCGTCCGTAGTGAACGGATTCTACAGGTGTCCCCTGCGCCGCGGCGATGAATGTGCCATCCCAGCGTAGTTTGCCATCTGACCGAGTGCTGCCGAAGGTGTGTTGTATCCGACCGGGGATGGGCCATGCGAGTTTCCCCTTGCGTGCGGCAAACGGCAGTTCATCGCTTGCACCAGGAATATAGACCCGTCCCGCAGTGATGCGGTCCAACAATCGCTCCAGTTGTTCACGGTCCTGTCTGCGTTTGGTGATGCTGGTACCTGCTCGTTCAATCTCGGCGTTGAGCCCTGCCAGTGTCACTCGGCGTTCAGTTTCCGCCTGACGTAACGTTTCGCGTTGAGTGACCAGTTGATTGCGTCGATCACGCAGCTGTCGGTTTTCATGATTGATCTGATCGGTGATGGCCGCGAGTTGCTTCAGTGTGGTGCGGAAATCAGCGACATCCTCGGCTCGGGCGCGGCTGACGTATTCGTGGAACTTCAGCATTCGACTTACTTCATGGGGATCATCCCGATTCAAGACCAGTTTGATCTGGCTTTGCTGACCGAGCTGCCAGGTCGCACGGACCTGTTCTTTGATCTTCGCCTGTTGGGCCTGCTTCTCCCGGTTCAGTCGTACCTGGTCGCCCTCCAGTGAGTTGACGGTGTTTTCGCCCTCGGTGAGTTCAGTTTCGATGGACTCTATGCGTTTGAGAATTGTGCTGATTTCCTGCTCGCTGTCACGAAGCGCCCGCTCCAGTTCAGGTCGTGCCGACTGCGTCTTATCGAGGAGCTGCTGAAACTGCCGGATATCCGCTTCCAGGGCTTCAATCTGCTGCCGCACCTGTTCGGGACTGGGGGATGTCTCTTCTGATGCAGGCGTTGCGATGACGACAGGGGTCAGGAGATCCCATGTCATCAGTATCGAGGCGAGTAGGGCTCTTCTAATTAGATTTGTGGCGCGGACTCGCCCCACCCGTGTTGTCGAAACTGTATCTGCCATTCAGTCGGCGGCAATGCCAGCGGACATGTCGTCCTGGATCAGAGACCGACCTGTCATTTCGGTCGGTTTCGCCAGTCCCATCAGCGTCAGCAACGTGGGCGCGATATCGCATAATCGACCACCGTCGATCAGTTCAACGTCTGCACTGCCGACATAGATGCACGGGACGGGTTCTGAAGTATGTGCGGTGTGGGCCTGGCCGGATTCAGCATCCGACATCTGTTCTGCATTTCCGTGGTCAGCCGTGATGATCAGGTGTCCGTTGACGGACCTGATAGCAGCAACGACCCGGGTCAGACAGTCATCGATACACTCAACGGCTTTCACGGCAGCGTCAAAAATACCGGTGTGCCCAACCATGTCCCCGTTTGCGTAGTTACATATGATCAGGTCGTACTCACCTCCGGTCATCGCATCGACCAATGCATCGGTCACCGCCGGTGCACTCATTTCTGGTGCAAGATCGTAGGTTGCCACCTTGGGTGAAGGGATCATGATGCGCTGCTCGCCATCGAAGGGTTCCTCACGGCCGCCATTCAGGAAAAAGGTTACGTGCGCATATTTTTCAGTTTCAGCGAGCCGCAACTGGGTTCGACCCAGACCGCTCAGATATTCGCCCAGCCCGTTGCGGAGCGACTCAGGTTTGAACGCGACCGCGGCATCGATATCACTCGCATATTCTGTCAGGGAGACGAAGTGGCCCAGCTTGATAGAAGGCCGTTCGAATTCACTGAAGTCACGGTCTGTAAAGACATGGCTCAATTCACGGGCCCTGTCTGCCCTGTAATTCATGAAGATGACGGTATCGCCATCGGCTATCGGGGCGCCATTGTCGATCACGGTCGGTAACACAAACTCGTCGGATTCATCACGCGCATACGCGTTTTCAAGAGCGGCGCTGGCAGACTTGGCCGTCTGTCCGGATTCTGCAAGGGCCATGGCCCGCCAGGCTGGCTCAACACGTTCCCAGCGATTGTCACGGTCCATTGCGTAGAAGCGACCGCAGACGGAGGCAATACAACCTTCACCGAGGCTAGCGATCAGTTCATCGATACGATTGATGGATTCGGTCGCGCTTTTGGGCGGGACATCGCGCCCGTCCAGGAACGCATGAACGTAAACGCGCGGCGCGCCGCGTTGGAACGCCAACTGGATACAGGCGGTGATGTGATCCTCGTGGCTGTGTACACCACCGGGTGAGAGTAATCCGAGAATGTGGACGGCGCGGTCCGTATCTGCGGCCGTCTCGATGGCTTCACTCAGTACGTGGTTGTCATCAAAACTGCCGTCTTCAATCGCCCTGGTGATCAGGCTGAAATCCTGGTCAACGACTCGGCCCGCTCCCAGGTTCATGTGGCCAACCTCGGAGTTGCCCATCTGTCCAGGGGGCAGCCCCACGTCCATACCCGATCCGGAAATGAGCGTTCTGGGTTGATGGTCCCATAACGCATCCCAGGTCGGTGTGTCGCCGTGAAATATCGCATTGTCGTCGGCGGGAGGACGGTGTCCCCAGCCATCTAGGACAATCAGCACTGTAGGAGAAGGACTCATAGTCGGGGTCGTTGTTAAAGGTTGAATGTTAACGCCAAATGACGGCAAAAGCAGTGGATGACCTTGCGATCGCTTGCGCGCTGGTCGCTGTGGTCACGCGCCGTGGCGTGCTGAGGGGATTCCGCTGAGCGTGATGGCAAGGCACGGATTGCGGTCACAACAGTGCTATACTCCGGCGCTTTCTCAAACCCGAAACTCCGGCTGCTATGATTGCGCAGATCTTTGAATTTATTGGCAACCATTTCATTCTGGTGGGCATGTTTGTCTTCCTGCTGATTGCGTTTTTTGTACACGAAGCGCGGCGGAGTGGGGCGACTGTATCGACCAGTGTTCTGGTAAACCTGATCAACAAGGAAGACGCGGTGGTCGTGGACGTCCGGGACAGCAAGGAGTACCGGGAAGGTCATATTGCAGGTGCCATGAACATTCCCTACACCAGTTTTGACCAGCGGTCGACTGAGCTAGAGACCTACAAGGAGAAGCCGCTGGTGGTGGTGTGCAAGATCGGCCAGCATTCGGGGACGATTGGGCGGAAACTTGGTCAACTCGGGTTCGAGAATGTTCGGCGATTGTCAGGTGGCATGACTGAATGGTCATCGGCGGGTTTGCCAGTCATAAAGGGAAAGAGCTAACAGGCGTCGCAACGACAGCAGAGGATCAATCCTATGGGTTTCTTCAGACGTGACGGATCAACAGAGATCAAGCCGGTGACCGGTCCAGTTCATCCGGTGGTCATGTATACCACTCGCTTCTGCGGGTTTTGCATGCGAGCGAAAGCGCTGCTTGAGGCGAAACAGGTTCCGTTTACGGAGATACCTGTGGATGCCGACGTGGATAAACGCCGCGAGATGATGCAACGCTCTGGTCGCACCTCTGTTCCGCAGATCTGGATCGGTGAAACGCATGTGGGCGGCTGTGACGAGTTGATGATGTTGCAGCGCGAGGATGCGCTTGATGGATTGCTCACCGAAGGCCTGACCACGGATGGTGATCCGGAAGCATCGAATGAGTGAGCAGGGGGAAAGTAACCAGGAAGCCCAGTTTGCGCTTCAACGCATCTATCTGAAGGATGCGTCTTTCGAATCACCCAAGGCCCCGCATAGTTTTCGTGGTGATTGGCAACCCAAGATCAACCTCGAACTGAACGTGAAGAACAACCATCTTGAGGGTGATCTTTACGAGGTGGTGCTAACCCTGACAATCACGGCAACCACAGAGGCTGAATCGGAAGACGATCCCTATTACCTGGTGGAGATCCAGCAGGCTGGCGTCTTTCTGATCAAGGGCAGTGGTGACGTGTTGAGTCAGGCTATGGGCAGTTATTGCCCCAGCGTGTTGTTCCCCTATGCGCGAGAAACCGTGGATGCGATGGTCACCCGTGGGAGTTTTCCACCGTTGATGTTGGCACCGGTGAATTTTGATGCGATTTACCAGGAATCGCGGGTGAGGGCGGAGCGGCCGCACTGATTTGCGTTTTTGAAAAGTGCTTTCCTGCACTTTTCAAGGGTCGCATGCTCGAGCTCAGACCGGTCAGCGACCACCGCTGAAATCGAGCTGGCGCCACGCCTCATAGAGAACGACTGCTACGGCGTTGGAGAGATTCAAGCTGCGTGACTGGGGCTTCATTGGGATGCGTAACGTCTGTTCCGCAGGCAGATTGTTGAGAACATCGTCAGGCAGCCCTCGTGTCTCCGGTCCAAACAGAAGCATGTCATGATCTTCGAACGTGACCTCGCTGTACGTTTGCCCTCCCCGCGTGGACATCCCGAACACGCGATGGACGGACGTTGCTTCAAGCAGGTTTTCGAGACCGGGCCAGATGTTGATATCCGCCCACTCGTGATAGTCGAGACCTGCGCGCCGCAAGCGGCGATCATCGATCTCAAAACCCAGTGGTTCGATCAGGTGCAGCTGTGCGCCACTATTGGCACATAGCCTGATGATGTTACCGGTATTGGGCGGTATCTCTGGTTCGTAGAGTGCAATATGGAGCATTGGGCAGGGTCAGATTTGGGGTCAGGGTGAAAATACCGCCAAGGATCATGAACTGCCAACTCTGAGCCGTCTATCTTTTACTCTGACCCCAAAAGTTCATCTTCCAGGTTATCATTCATACCCAGCTGCGACATCTTCCTGGTCAGTGTATTTCTGCCCCAACCCAACAATTTCGCTGCGTCGCGTTTTCTTCCGCCGGTTTGTTTCAGGGCCGCGTCGATCACGATCTTTTCAAATGTCGGGGTTGCGGTATCGAGCAGGCCGGGGTCGCCGGGCTGTATTGCGGATAATTGACGTGTTGCCCAGGTCGACAGCGATTTCTCCCAGTTGGTGTTTCCGCCTTCATCGCCGTCACTGATATCAAGGAGTTCCGGCGGCAGATCTTCCATCCTGACCTGTCGACCACTGGCCATGACGGTAATCCATCGGCAAAAATTTTCCAGCTGGCGAACATTGCCCTGCCAAGGCAGCTTGGACAGATAGTCCATCGTGTCTTCGCTGATGGATTTTGGGGTCTCACCGAGTTCGTTTGCGGCCACCTGAAGGAAGTGCGTCGTCAGTAGGGAAATATCCTCACGGCGTTCATTCAACGTCGGAATATGGATCCGAATGACGTTGAGGCGATGAAAAAGGTCCTCGCGAAACCGGTTTTCGACCACAAGCTGTTCCAGGTTCTGGTGCGTGGCGGCGATGATCCGAACATCGGTTTTGACGGGGACATGACCTCCCACTCGGTAGAACTCTCCGTCTGAAAGGACACGCAGCAGTCGAGTTTGTGCCTCCGGGGGCATATCGCCAATTTCGTCCAGGAACAGCGTGCCACCATCCGCTTGTTCGAAGCGGCCCTGGCGTTGATTGTTGGCACCCGTGAATGCACCTTTTTCATGACCAAACAATTCCGACTCGATCAGGTCGTTCGGAATGGCCGCCATATTCAATGGCACAAAAGGTGCTGTGACGCGCGGACTGTGAACGTGCAGCGCTCGAGCGACCAACTCCTTGCCGGTTCCGGACTGACCGTTGATGAGCACAGTGACATTCGACTTCGAGAGACGGCCTATCGCGCGAAAAACTTCCTGCATTGCAGGCGCTTTTCCAATGATCTCCGAGTGTGTTGTTGCGTCGCCTTCCTGTTTACCCTGCCCGTTCTGATCGGCGGCGTGTGTGATTGCACGCTTGACCACGGCCACAGCTTCGTCGACCTCGAAAGGCTTCGGGATATACTCGAACGCGCCACCCTGTATGGATTGAACCGCGCTGTCGAGATCGGAATGGGCGGTCATGATGACAACGGGTAGCCCCGGATACCGGTCTTTCAGTTCACTGAGCAGATCAAGACCATCCATGCCAGGCATGCGGATATCGCTTACGATGGCATCCGGAGGTGATGCATCGACGCTCGACAGCAATGATTCGGCGGTATCAAAACAGGTCACCGCGAACCCTTCCTGGGTGAGTGCTTTTTCAAGTACCCAGCGTATGGAACGTTCGTCGTCTGCGACCCAGACAGATTTGTTGATCATGGCAACTCCAGGGGAATGATGATGGAGAAGCAGGTGCGTCCCGGTTCACTGTCGAACTCGATCGAACCATTGTGCTGATTAACCAAAGACTGAGCGAGTGACAATCCGAGACCGGTGCCATCCTTTCGTCCGGTGATCATGGGGTAGAAAAGGTGATCTTTGAGTTCGTCGCTGATGCCCGGCCCGTTGTCAGTGACGTCCACTTTCGTGACCATGCGATGCATCGTGCTGCCAATTGTGAAATTTCGGTCTACCCGCGTGTTGATGACAATCTGTGGCGAGGGGTTATCTGCAAGACTCTGCATTGCGTTTCTCGCGATGTTCAGGAAGACCTGCACCATCATCTCCGGGTCCATGGACATGTCAGGAATTGATGGATCGTAGTCCCTTGTAAACGTCACCTGTTGTTGCGACTCGATTTCGATCAACCGCACAACACGCTCAAGCAACTCGTGAACGTTGGTGGGTCTGGGTTTAGCCACATTGTTGGGCCCTAGAAGGTTGTCGACAAGCGCAGTCAGTCGATCGGTCTCGGCGATAATAATGTCCGTGAACTCGCGCTGATCATCGCTTTCGAGTTCCCGGGCCAGGAGTTGAGCCGAACCGCGAATGCCGCCCAAGGGATTCTTGATCTCGTGGGCCAGCCCCCGCACCATCTGGCGAGCGACCGCATGGTGTTCGCGTGAAGTTTCATCTCCCTCGATGCGTAGATAACGGTCGAGTGGGTGCATCTCAATCAATAGATGAGGCCACTCTTCATCGTTGAATGGTGTCAGGGAGAAGTCGACGGTAATCGACTTGGCGTTGGGAAGTTTCAGTGTCACTTTCCGTCCTGAGTATGGCTGCCCTGACTGCAGTGCGTCGTACATGATGGTTTCAAGTTCATGACCGTTGCCGATGATTTCCGCCACCGCGAGCCCATTGGAGCGCGCAGCGGAAATGTCCAGCAGGGCTTGCGCAGATTGGTTGACGTATCGAACACGAAGCTCGTGGTCTACAGACAGGAGTGCGACGCTCAAGCCGTCCAGTATGTTGTTGGCCATCAGGTACGTTACCTGCATGACGGGTGACGGTTGTGCTGGCACCCGATATTCGTGTTTCTGGATTGCTGGCAGTGACATATCACTACGGGCCTCTATGGAGTACGTCATCAGGACTTCTCAGTGCAAGAACCGGTCCAGTTCCTCGTGATCGTACGTACGTCTTTGATGCGCGGCGTTGCCCCCGTCAACAGGCGACTTTTTCCAGATGAAATCGCCAAAAACGAATGAGATTGTACACTAAGAGCGCACCAAAAATGTGCTTTAGTGCCACGAATTGGTGCGAAACGTCCCGCGGTCTGGCTAGCGAGCGTGCTTCTTGGAGAAGCGGTGTAGCGTGAAGCTGATGGGGTCGCTGCTGTGGATGATTACCCCTTTCTGATTTTTCACGACTAGGGCCACCTGGTGCGTGCCGCGGGGAATATTGTTGAGTGAATGAGACCCGCTGCCCAGCGCCGCAGTCAGTGGTTCGCCATCCATTTGAAGCAAGACCTTGTGACCTGGCGGTGTGGAGGGCTGCACCTGTTAGCCAATCACAATGTTGCCCTTGTTGTCTCTGATCTGTTCGTCGGCGTTTGGTGACGTGATAGCCAGCTTTGTGTAGCTGAAAGACTTGGATTTCTGCGTGGATGCAGGCGTAAACCGCTCATACTGTCGAACGTGGTCTTTATTGGAGTAACGGCCCTCTTCCTTCAGTTCGATCAGTTCTGCCTCGCCCGAGGGCCGATCTGAAAAAATGGTACGCCCGTATTTGTCCTTGCTTTTGAAGATGCCCTTTTCGTAGTCTTCTGCGTCAGCGTTCTCTGTTTCTGCTTGTGGGTCAGACTGCTCAGCGGCAGCGAAACCAACTGGCGCGAGGAACATCACCAGCGCAAAAGCCCGCAGAACCTTTGGCAGTAAGTGTGTTCGTGGGTAATACATGTCTACCTCCCGGACAATGCCGTTCTACATTAGCGCGTCGAGGTCAGAAATCGATCCTTCATCCTGAAACATCGACAGCCGGTCCGGGTTCTTTCGCAAAACGACCGGGCGGGCGTTGGCTGCTACTCCGCACCAACCTGGATGGTGATCTTGATCTCGTAGTCCGCTTCTTCCGTACTGGTCACCTCATGACCGTTTATTCGGCACCATGTCGGTATGTCGGTGAGCACGCCAGGATCTGTGCACACAATTGTCAGAGTATCTCCCGGCGACATCCCTTTGATGTGATCCTGGGTCCTGATAACCGGTAACGGACAGAGCATTCGCCGCAGGTCGAGTTGGTCAGTTGAAAACATGTTCGTCAACCGGCCAGATCAGACGTGCCAGTCCGCTGGAATCTGGTCGGATGGCAGAGGCGCGACTTCATGATCGGTACTGACCCCGTTGCGGGTGATTCGTACTATCACTGATTCCGCGTCTCGCCCCTGTCCGTAGCGGCTGATGATTCTGGCGGCGAGTTTCAGGTCGTCATCGCTGAGTGATGCACCGTCGATGGCTCCCAGGGGGCCTATGTGTGATACCGCTTCAACCATCGTGAACTGTTGCTGATAGCCGCGCAGGTAGTGATTTTCACCTTCTTCCCGCGCAACGATGACCTTGAAATGAGGGCGTGGCCGCAGGTGCCTGCCAACCTTGAGGAGCATGATGTCGTCGATATCGTAGTCTCGAGTGCCACGGCCGTTCCAGAGGTCCGTCAGCTTGCCCGAGTAGCTCGCGTCGGTCAGGAAACAGCAACCTCCTGCAGGTTGCGCGTAGTCCTCAAAACCGAATTCCTCCGCCAGCGCCATCTGTGGCTTGCGGTTGCGTCCGTGGAAGTCATAAAGCTTGTCACGATCAACCCAGCCTTCCCGTTCGGGGAGTGTTTCTGGCAGATTCTTTGCGCACAGGGGTCTGAGCAGGCGATTGTCTGCCCCGGATTCTCTCGCGATGACGGGCATCGTTTCCCGCCGCTGCGACTTCGGTCGCTGACCGATGACCTCGCCCGTAATGATGAAATCAAACTGGTTTTCTTCCATCCAGCTCCACGCCAGTGCCTTGTTGACCATGAAGATCTTGCAATCAAGGCAGGGGTTCAGGTGCTGGCCATAACCGTGTTTTGGGTTGAGGACGACGTCCTTGTACTCTTCGATCACGTCGATCATGTGGAGCTTTATGCCCAGTTGTTCAGCGACCCAGAGTGCGTTGTTGCGCTTGGGCTTTTCCTTTTTCATGTTGCGGATCGCGTGGGTATGGCCTTCCACACAGAATCCGGTAAAAAAGTTGATACCTTCGACATGCACGCCCTGTTCCATGACCACTTTGGCGGCGAGCAGGGAATCGAGGCCGCCCGAGATGAGGGCGACGGCCTTCTTTTTGGGGTTCTGAGCCAGTTCCTGAAGCGTTGTCATGATCTGATCCGATGAAGGCTCGCGATTATACCTGTATCTGGCGATGGCTTGGGTATAATGCGCCGCTTCACGGGGAGCTGTGCTTCCCAGTATTTCTTTTCCGGACCGGAACCTTGACTGCTCAGCTACGCAACATTGCCATCATCGCGCACGTGGATCACGGTAAAACGACCCTCATCGACAAACTGCTGCAGCAGGCGGGAGCGCTCGCCCGGGGTGAGCAGGGTGAACGCCTGCTTGACTCCAATGACCTGGAACGTGAGCGAGGTATCACGATCCTGGCCAAAAACACCGCGATCTCCTGGTATGACTACCGGATCAATATCGTGGATACGCCAGGCCACGCGGATTTCAGCGGTGAGGTGGAACGCATCCTTTCGATGGTGGATTCAGTTCTGCTGGTCGTTGATGCGGTGGAAGGACCCATGCCGCAAACCCGATTTGTGACGCAGAAGGCGTTTGAAAACGGCCTGAATCCGATTGTAATGGTCAACAAGATCGATCGCGATGGCGCGCGGCCTGACTGGGTAGTGGATGAGGTTTTCGATCTCTTTGACCGATTGGGTGCCAATGACGAGCAACTCGATTTTCCGGTGATTTTTGGCTCAGCGATGCATGGCACCGCGGGGCTAACGTCTGACAGCATTGAAGACGACATGAGTTGTTTGCTGCAGACGATCGTCGATCAGGTGGCTGCCCCGGATGTCGATCTGGACGGGGCCTTCCAAATGCAGATCAGTGCGCTCGACTACAACAGCTACCTGGGCGTCATTGGCCTGGGTCGCGTAACACGTGGTGTCACCAAACCCGGTTCCAATGTTGTTGTGGTGGATCGGGACGGATCGCGCAGGAAGGGGCGTATTTTGAAAGTGATGGGTTACGAAGGTTTGAACCGAGTCGAAGTGTCCGAGGCCGCGGCGGGTGACATTGTTGCGATCTCAGGTATCGACGATATTTCCATTTCGGACACCTTGTGCGAACCCTCGGTTGTTGAGGCGCTTCCGCCACTGACGGTTGATGAACCGACCATTTCGATGACATTCCAGGTCAATACCTCGCCTTTTTCAGGGCAGGATGGTCGCTTCGTTACCAGCCGTCAGATTAGAGAACGATTGCATAACGAACTTGTGCACAACGTCGCCTTGCGCGTTGAGGACACGGAAGACGCGGACAAATTCAAGGTCTCGGGCCGTGGTGAACTGCACCTGGCGGTGCTGATCGAAAACATGCGGCGTGAGAGTTATGAACTCGGTGTGTCTCGTCCGGAGGTGATCTTTAGGGAACAGAACGGCGAGATTCAGGAGCCCTATGAAAACCTCGTTCTGGATGTTGAATCCGAGCACCAGGGCGCCGTGATGGAAGCGCTCGGGATTAGAAAGGCAGAACTGACGAACATGGTCCCGGATGGGGGTGGTCGGATTCGTCTGGAGTTTCTGATTCCAACACGCGCACTGATCGGATTTCGTTCCGAGTTCCTGACGATGACATCAGGTACCGGTATTCTGACTAGTGCCTTCGCCCACTACGGTCCCAGGATTGACGAGAATCCCGGAGAACGGATCAACGGCGTGCTGGTATCGATGGCAGCGGGTAAAGCACTCGCATTTGCATTGTTCAATCTGCAGGCGCGTGGACGACTGATGATTGATCCTAACGAAGAGGTATACGAAGGCATGATAGTTGGCCTGCACACACGTCCTAACGATCTGGTAGTCAACCCGCTCAAGGGCAAACAGCTCACCAATATCAGGGCTGCAGGTCGCGACGAGAACGTGGTCCTGAATTCGCCGATCCGTTACAGCTTGGAGCAGGCGCTCGAGTTTATCGATGACGACGAGCTGGTCGAAGTGACCCCGAATCACATACGCGTGCGTAAAAAACTACTGACGGAGAACGAACGCAAGCGCGCGCGGGTTGCCTGAGCACGCTAACCAGATTGAAGATTTGCTACGACACAATATGCAGGAGTTGTAGTAGAGTCTGACCAGAGAGCTGGGAAGAGGCATATGCTACCCCTGTATCCTGAAATCAAACCCTACGCCCGTCATGAGCTGAAAGTTGATGACACGCACACGCTGTATGTTGATGAAAGCGGCGAACTGGATGGTATTCCAGTCCTCTTCGTCCATGGCGGCCCCGGGTCAGGGTGTGAATATGATAGTCGAGGCTTCTTCGACCCGGAGAAGTACCGCATCATTCTGTTCGACCAGCGCGGTTGTGGGCGATCCACACCGCACGGGGAACTGTCTGCAAACACCACCAGCGATCTGGTTGCGGATATTGAACGCATCCGGGAATTTCTTGGCGTGGAACGTTGGCTGTTGTTTGGTGGCGGATGGGGTGTGACGTTATCACTTGTCTATGCAGAGACGCATCCAGACCATGTCTCTGGTCTGGTGCTGAGGGGTGCTCTTCTAGGTCGACAGCAGGATATCGATTGGATGTACCGTGAGGGAGCTTCTAGGTTTTTTCCCGATCACTTCGAGGATTTTCTGCGACCCATTGCCTCTGAAGATCGTGGTGATCCGGTGCTGGGATACAGCCATCGGCTGGAAGGGGCTGATGAGCTGGCGCGAATGGCGGCTGCAAAAGCCTGGTCACGATGGGAGGCGGATGCCGGGACCCTGCACCCGAATCCCAGGCTGACTCGCCACATGACATCGAGTCATCGTGCGATGGCACGCTACCGTGTTGGCGTGCACTACCTGAGCCAGGGCTGTTTTCTTGAGGACAACCAGATTTTGAAGAATGTGGGCGCGATTGCGCACATACCCGGCATCATCGTTCATGGTCGTTTTGACATGTTGTGCCCGTTGCAGTCGGCGTACGATCTGCACGCGGCATGGCCCGTCGCCGAACTTCACATCATTCGTGAAGCGGGACATTCGGCCACAGAACCTGCGTTGATTGATGCCCTGGTCCGGGCGACTAGGGACATGGCCCGCCGGCTCTCAATTACCTGATCATTCCCCATGCGCGCGCTCATTCAGCGGGTTTCTGAAGCTTCCGTTCGTGTACAGGATGAAGTGGTCGGTGAGATCGAGCGCGGCATTCTGGTGTTGTTAGGCGTTGAGCAGGGTGACGATGATTCCGTCGTCGACCGATTATGCGAGCGCGTGCTGACGTATCGAATTTTCCCCGATGATCAGGATCACATGAATCTCTCTCTTGTGGATATCGATGGTCAGTTGCTTGTCGTCTCCCAGTTCACTTTGGCTGCCGATACCCGCAAGGGGCGACGCCCTTCCTTCTCAAGTGCTGCAGCTCCGGACGTGGCCGAACGCTACTACGAGGAATTTGTACTTGCTGCACGACGGACTATCGATGTTGTTGAGACCGGGAGATTTGGTGCCGACATGAAAGTGCAGCTGGTCAACGATGGCCCAGTGACGTTTTTGTTGGAAGTTGAGCTTGCTTAACGCCCACGCTATCAGTGAATAGCCCGCTCCAGTGTCCTTAGTAGCTGGCCTCCGGCATCGTCGAGATTCAGGGTTTCTGCCAGGGGTCTGGCGTGATCGCGATAGGCATCGTTCTCGAGCGTTTCCTGTATCGCAGCCGACAGGACCTTCATGGTTAGGGGGTTGCTTCTTCCTCGGTGGGTTTGATCAAGGTCGAGAACACAATCCCTGCTTCGAAAAGGACCCACATGGGAAATGCCAGTAGCAGCTGGGAGATGATGTCGGGAGGTGTCAGCAACATGCCAACGACAAAACACCCAACGATCACGTAGGGTCGTTTGCGGCGCAGATTCTCAACGGTTGTGAGGCCAGACCAGACCATCAACATCGCGGCAATCGGAATCTCAAAGGCAATGCCGAATGCGAAGAACAGTTTGAGCACAAAATCCAGATAACGATTGATATCGGTCATCACGGTCACCCCTTCAGGCGCAACACTGGTGAAGAACGAGAAAATCAGCGGGAATACCACGAAAAAGGCAAACACGATGCCCAGGTAGAACAGCAGAACACTGGTAATCAGGAGCGGAATCGCGATCCGCTTTTCGTTGGCATAGAGCCCCGGGGCGATGAACGCCCAGATCTGGTGCAGGATGTATGGAATCGCGATGAAGATGGCCAGAACCAACGTGAGCTTAAAGGGCGTTAGGAAGGGTGACGCGACTTCTGTGGCGATCATCGTCGCCCCTTCGGGCAGGTAGACCCGCAACGGTTCGGATAACAACACGTAGAATTCGTTGGCAAAAAAGAACAATGGTAGAAAGATCAGGACGACTGCGGCGAGGCTGCGCAGGATCCGCGAGCGCAACTCGATCAGGTGTTCGACCAGGGGTTGCCCCTGTTCGGTGTCATGTTCCTGATCGAGCCTTGTCATTGTCATCCGATGGCGTTGTAGGTGGTTCGGCAGTCTCGCCCGGATCGTTGTCCGCGCTGGTTCTCTCCTTGCCCAGCGGGGTCATATCGGTGGCACTGCTCGCGTCGTTGATGACATCCTGAACCTGGGCTTTTGCCTGTTTCAGTTCATCTATGATGGACTCGTTATAGAGCTGTTGGCGTACCTCGTCTGCGCCGATCTCGTTCTCGAGTTCGGTTCGGAGGTTGGTGAAAGTGCGGCGAATTCGGCCCACGTAGTACGCGACCGTCCGAATGGCCTCAGGCAGCTTGTTTGGCCCGATCACCAGGAGCGAGACCACAAACACAATCATCAGCTCTGGAAAGCCAATATCGAACATCGATGCGGGACCTCAGCGGGAGGTCAGGGCTGTTTGCTTTCAGCTTTCGCAGTATCGTTAATAACCTTCGGCTCTCTGGCTTCGTTGGACTCGATACCGGAGGTCTTTTCTTTTTCCGATTTGTCGTCCATCGCGCTGCGGAATCCCTTGATGGCTGACCCGAGGTCGCTACCGAGTGACTTCAGCTTGGTTGTTCCGAACAGGAGCAACACGATGACCAGCACCAATATGAGTTCTGTAACACCAAATGACATGTTTCGTTCTCCTATATCTCTATCTCTGTGGCTTCTGCCGTGCCTCTATTTGGACCGCTCTGCCTTCTCGGTGATCCCCGATATACCGAACCGTCGTTCCAGCTCGGAAAGCACCTGCTGATGACTGAGCCCCAGGTGGGACAACATCACCATGGAGTGGAACCAGAGATCTGCGGTTTCCTTGACGACTTCATTGGCGAGTACCTCATCCGTCGGTTCCGCCAGATTCTTAGCGGCAATAATCACTTCAGCCGCTTCTTCGCCAACCTTCTTCAGGATACGATCGAGTCCGTCCTTGTGCAGGCTGGCCACGTACGATGTCTCGGGATCGGCGCGTTTGCGCTCATCCAGTGTACCGGCGAGTTGGTTCAGCACTTCATCCACGTTAGGTCTCGATTGACTGTTCAGGGTTTGATCAGGATTTCTGATACATCTCTGCGGGATCCCGAATTACGGGTTCCATGGTCTCCCAGACACCGTTCTTCAACGTCCTGAAAAAGCAGGACTGGCGCCCGGTATGGCAGGCAACGCCGCCTTCCTGTTTGACTTTTAATACAAGTACATCGCTGTCGCAATCCATTTGCAGCTCCACCAGCTGTTGTGTGTTGCCTGATTCTTCGCCCTTTTGCCACAGTTTCTGACGGGATCTGGACCAGTAGTGCACTATTTGGTGCTGAACGGTGGCGCTGAGTGCTTCGCGGTTCATCCAGGCGACCATCAGTATTCGCCCGCTCTCCGCGTCTTGTGCGATGGCTGGAATCAGCCCTTTGTCGTCAAATTTCACCTCATCAAGCCATTGATTCATGGCGCGCACCTAGTGGGGTCAAAAAAAGGGTCGCGAGCATACGTCATGGTTTGACGAACATCCAGTAAATGCCGGCGCTACCGAGGAGGGATGATCCGACAATCCACTCGGTGGCGGCGTACCCGGTTGCCGGAATCAGCAGGCTGGCGAGGGCGGCGAGAAGCAGAACACCGCCCGCGCGGCTTTGTCGCCGTTGTCGGCGTTCTGTCGTGATGTCTTCCTTTAGTGCGCGCAATACGGTGGTCTGTTCTTTGCTGATCCTGGCGACGGACGCCAGGTCCTGTAGCGTGGTCAACACGGTCGCAGGGAGCCTGGGCAATTGTTCGAGGAGTGCCGGGCCGTGTTCCGATAGTTGCCGGACAAGGCCTCGAAGGCCAATGCGTTCACTCATCCAGCGTTCCATGAAAGGTGCGGCAGTTTCCCAAAGATCCAATTCCGGGTAGATCTGCCTTCCCATACCTTCGATGTTCAGCAGTGTTTTTTGCAGCAGAACGAGTTGTGGCTGGATTTCCATGTCGAATTGACGGGCCGTATTGAACAACGCGAGCAGGACCTGGCCAAACGAGATCTCTGAGATGGGCTTTTGAAAATAAGGGTCACACACGCTCCGAATGACCGCTTCGAACTCTTGGATATCCGTCACGGCCGGGACCCAACCGCTCTCGATGTGCAACCTTGCGACCTCGTGGTAGTCACGCCTGAAGAACGCGATCAGGTTGTAGGCCAGGTAGTCTTTGTCTTCCTCGGTTAACGATCCAATGATGGCGCAGTCGAGTGCAATATAAGTGGGGCTGGCCGGCTCGGTGGTGTCGATGTAGACGTTGCCGGGATGCATGTCTGCATGGAAAAAGTTGTGCTCGAAGACCTGTGTAAAGAAGATCTCGACGCCCAGGTGTGCAAGCGCCTGCATGTTAACGCCGCGTTGTCTGAGTCCCTGGATGTCCGCCGACGTCAGTCCATGGATGCGTTCCATCACCAGTACGTTGCTTCGCGTGAACTCTGAGTACACACGGGGTACGTACAGCTTTCCGGAATTGAGCCAGTGCTCTCTGAGCCGAATCGTATTGGCAGCCTCCAGTTGCTGATTCAGTTCACCATTGATGACGCTTTCATAGTCGCGGACCACATCTGTGGGCCTTAGGCGCCGTCCGTCAACGGAGAATCGATTCGCGAGGTCGGCGAGCAGGTACAGGACTCGCAGGTCTTCCTGAATCGTGACGTCTATTCCAGGCCTTATGACCTTGATGACGACGCATGACCCATCATTCAGGGTCGCCTCGTGGACCTGTGCAACGGACGCCGAAGCGAGCGGCTCTGTTTTGAATGTACTGAACATCGTCGAAATGGGGGCGCCCAGTGCTTCTTCCAGGATCTCCTTCGCCTGGCTACCTGAAAAAGGCGGTACCTGTTCCTGGAGCTTTTGCAGCTCATCGGCGACCGGAACGGGCAGCAGGTCGCGGCGAGTGGATAACAACTGACCAAATTTCACAAAAATAGGTCCCAGTTCCTCCAGCGCGATACGCAAGGAAGTCGATGGGTCCTGTTGTGGTGTCGGCAACCGGCGAAGCAGCCAGATCAGCCATCCGACCGCTCCTGGCAGGCGGACATCGCCTGGGATCAGTCGATCCAGTCGATGTCGAATGACCACCCGGAGGATGCGTAGTGCTCGACGGACCCTCATCAGGCTGTGTTCGATGACTGGGTATAGGGTCGTATCCCGCTGTGGATGGCGACCACGCCGCCCAGGAGGGGCCGTGCGCGAGCACGTTCGAAACCAGCCTGCTCAATCGTGGCAAGCAGGGTTTGTGCGTCTGGATGCATATCGATGGATTCATCGAGGTACTGGTAGCTGTCTGCATCGTTGGCGAGCAGTTTGCCCATGTGTGGCCAGAGACGTCGATATTGTTTATAGGCGGATGCCAGGAGGTCGTTCTCCGGCTTGGAGAACTCGAGGACGACCAGTCTGCCCCCAGGTTTCAAGACACGCAGAATTTCCCTTAACGCGTGTTCCTTGTTGGTGACGTTCCGGAGACCAAATCCCATGGTGACGATGTCGAACGTGGCATCGGCGAACCCGAGGGATTCCGCGTCACTGAGAGCGTACTGAATATCCGTTAGTCCCTGATCCAGCATGCGGTCCCGACCCTGGGCCAGCATTGCATCGTTGATGTCCGACAGGATGATGTCGCCATCGGGCGCTACTTTGGGCGCGAGTCTTGCCGCAAGGTCGCCGGTCCCACCGGCCAGGTCCAGCACACGGTGGCCTGGGCGCGCCCGGGTGGCCTCGACCGCGATGTCTTTCAATATCCTGTGCGAGCCGAGGGACATCACATCGTTCATCACGTCATACCGACCCG
>NTKD01000002.1 GCA_002457275.1 OM182 bacterium MED-G24 | reverse complement strand
CCTCGGCTTCCAGCGTTGGAGAGGTTGCGCCACGATCGATCTGTCGCCTGACCCGCTCGTAGTCTGCGATTGCTTCACGAAATGAGGACAGAAAAGCCGAGTCGTCTTCAAAGGACGCACGTTTCTGCTTAGAAAACCCCATCCTTATCTGGCCAATGCCATCGGGCCACGCCATCGGGTTCACGTCCGTGACGACATAGACTTCCTGCTTTTGTTCGTGCAGCTCGAAATAGAGATCTCCCTTTGGATTATCTGGCGACGGCGACAGGATTTTCAGCAGTATCGGAAGGCGTGATGTTGTATCGAAGAAATCACCGGCAACGTCCAGCAACCAATGGAGCGGTGTGTCCTTCACATGACTGACGCCGCGTTCTTCGATGCCTGTCAGCCAGATCTCCTCTCCCCAGGGTTTGGGAATTCGGACACTGGTGAGTGGCCACGGTTCCAGTATTGAAACAGGTCGTATGCCCAGCCGGGTAGCTACGTCGGTCAGGGAGCGAGCTGTGCTCAAATCACCATTGAGTGCAGCAGCGTCGGTCATTACAACGGGCAGCGAAGGGTCGGCAAGGTCCGTGAAGACGGCCAGTTCGATCCGCCGACCAGCGTTGTGGTGTTCAACGATGGGGCATTTGAAGTGCACGTTGCATGCACCGGACTCTACCGATGAACCGGTTGCCCATGCGTGCTGGAGACGTTGAGGCGCGGGTACGTCGTCCAGATACAACTCGACGAAGGCGTTTGGGTGTACTGATGCAGTCATGACTGACACGTATTGTGATGGATGCGCGGGGTAACCGCCATGGCCGCGGACTATCTGGAGAGTGACCTCAGATACGATGTCTCATAACGGCTGGCAAGATCCGAGGGTGGCACCTAAGATCAGACGCTGAACATATGGCCGCGTGGCGACCTATGACCATCGCGCAACTTGACGAAGCGACTGAACATTCCTGGCAATCGCGTGACGTACATTTTGACGGCCGGTTCTTCGTCGGTGTCGTGACCACCGGAATTTGCTGTCGAACGCTCTGCCATGTTCGACGGCCCAAACCCGAGAACGTGGGCTTTTTCGAGAATGTCGCAGCGGCCCTGGCGTCCGATTTTAGGCGGTGCTTACGGTGTCAGCTCGAACTTGACTCGGGAACAGCCTGGCGGCGGAGTGCGGGAATAGTCTCCGATGCGCTCCAACTGATTGAGTCGAGCCCATCCGATCATCAATCAGTGTCCTCGCTGGCAGATGCGCTGTCAGTGAGTCGTCGTTACCTCGTCAGAGTCTTTCAACAGCAGTTGAGAACGAGTGTTAAGCAGGTATTGCAGGCACAACGTCTCATGATCGCGAACAGCTGCTGGACAGGACTGCGCTCACCGTGACTGAGGTGGCGATGGCGGCGGGCTATGGAAGTGTTCGGCGCTTCAACGCTCACTGCCTGAGTGTCTATGGCCTTAGTCCAACCGCGCTGAGGAACGCGCCGGTTGGAAAACAGGGCGAGATAGAACTCGCGATCCCATACCGCGATCCCTATGACTTTTAGCGTGTTCTTCGGTATCTCGAGGTCCGGCCGATGCCAAATGAGATAGTAGTTATTGCGAAGGCGCATGGATACGCACCCAGCCTTATCCCACGGAAGGGCTTTGGAGTGTCGCCGGTGCAGGGATGACGATCCGAGTAAGCGACAATGTTTCCGCCGCGTGTCTGCGGTGTCAGATGACCATGCCTGAGGGAAAGGGAGGCCTTGAAGCGGTGCCGCAGACGATCGGTAGGGTACGCCGGATTTTTGATGTGAACGCTGATCCGTCAGACATTGCATCTGTGCTGGGATGTGACAGCGCGCTTTTGCCATTGATCAAGAGGATGCCAGGTTTGAGACTTTCGGGTGCTTTCGATCCGTTCGATTCTGCAGTGCGTGTGATTGTGGGTCAGCAGATCTCTGTCGTGGGTGCCACGATGGTGATCGGGACAATGGCTGACAGGGCGGGTGGGTTATCTCCGATGGCCTTTTTGTCGATGAATGACGATGATTTTCCGACGCCTGCGGCCCGGGCCGGAACGATCAGGGCCCTGGCAGAACAGGTTCTTGGTGGCGAAGTAAAATTCCTGGTGGGTAGCGACTCGTTGAGGGGATCCTTGCTGGCGATTCGAGGTATCGGTCCGTGGACTGCGGACTATGTTTCCATGCGGGCGGCCTCGAATCCGGATGTGTTCCTGGCCACGGATCTGGGTGTCAAAAAACGCGCGCAGAAGCTGTTCGGGTTTGATGGTGAAGTTGATCTGCGCACTCGCGCGGAAGCCTGGCGGCCCTATGGAGGTTATGTGGTCGTGCACTTGTCGCTGAATGACTAACTAAAATTAGTCCCCTAATAAGGAGAGATGTAATGGCAGGTCCCAATCCGCGGTGTCGCTACCGCTATATGAAGAGTCCGCTTGGTCGACTGCTGCTGGCTGGAGCGTCAGGTGCGCTCCACTACATCGGTTTTCCTGGGGGAAAAGGGGCGCTGACACCGGCCGAAGGGTGGCTTTCAGACGATGTGGGTGACGAGGCGATATTGACCGAAACGGCGGGACAGTTGAGCGAGTACTTTGAAGGACACCGACGATCCTTTGACTTGAATCTTATGCCCTTTGGAACGGCGTTCCAGAAAAGGGTGTGGACCGAGTTGAGTGCGATTCCGTTTGGAGAGACACGGAGCTATGGCGAGATCGCGCGCGCGATTGGGCAACCGGCCGCAGTAAGAGCTGTAGGTGCGGCCAACGGACATAATCCGCTGCCCATTGTTGTGCCCTGCCATCGTGTGGTGGGGAGTGACGGAAAGCTGACAGGTTTCGATGGGGGATTACCTGCGAAAGTCCATCTACTCGGCCTTGAGGGTGTGGATTGCGACATGGCCGGTCGAGTCGGTCAGCCGACGCAGCATCAGCTCATCTGACCGATCTGATCCGCAAAATGCACCGGGATACTCAGTCGGTACCTGCCAGCGAGAGAAACGTGTCAAAGTATCCTGGAAAGGTCTTTGCGGTGCAGTCTGCATCCAGGATAGTGACATTGGAGGTGGCGAATGCAGCCAGGGAAAATGACATCGCGACACGATGATCACCGTAGGGATTGATGTTGGCAGGTTGTATCACGCTGGGTGGTGAAATCGCGATCCAGTCGTCTCCGGTTTTGACTGACGCTCCCAGGCGGGTCAATCCCTCGGACATTGCATGCATACGGTCAGTTTCTTTGACCCGCCAGTTGTAGACGTTCCGGATTGTTGTCTTGCCTTCGGCAAACAAGGCAAGCGCGGCGACAGTCATCGCGGCATCCGGGATATGGTTGAGGTCCAGATCGACTGCCATCAGTGGACCGTCGCGGCTCACGTCGACATGATCATCATGCCGGCTCACGTTCGCGCCCATGGCTTCGAGGACGTCCAGGAACGCGACGTCCCCCTGCACTGATTGGTCACCAATGCCATTAATTCGGATGGTTTCTCCGGTGATGGCCGCAGCAGCGAGAAAATAGGACGCTGAAGAGGCATCGCCCTCGATGTGAAAATCACCCGGCGATAGATAATGCTGACCACCCGGGACTCGAAAGAGGCCATAATTTTCGTGGGTGGCATGTATGCCGAAACGGGCCATGATCGACAACGTGATATCCAGGTACGGTGTGGAGACCTGCTCGCCGGTGACGCTGATTGTGCTGTCCTGAGCGCAGAGTGGCAGCGACATCAGGAGCGCGGTCAGAAACTGGCTGGAGATGTTACCTGGGATGCTGACCTGTCCACCCCGAAGCGTTCCGCCGGTGAGCAGCAGTGGTGGGTAGCCCGTTTTCGCCTCATATTGAATGGTCGTGCCTAGACTGGACAGCGCATCGGCCAGATGCGCAATGGGTCGTTCCCGCATGTAGTCATCACCGTCAATGCGAAAGGTTCCTGGCGTGTGAGCTAGGGCGGCGGTCAACGGACGGATCGCTGTACCTGCATTCCCCAAAAAAAAGTCCATGTTGGTTGGTGATTCAAATATGCCTCCAACGCCCGTGACCAGGACTTCGTTGCCGTCTTCCTGAAGAGAGACGCCCAGTTGTGCCAGTGCTTCGCGCATTCGCGATGTGTCTTCGCTGACCAGCACGTTGTGCAGGCGGGTTGTCCCACTCGCGAGGGCTGACAACAGGAGGGCACGATTCGTGAGGCTCTTGGAACCGGGTAAATCAAACTCGCCGCCAAAATGGGACAGCCGGGGTAGTGTGATGGGTGTCATTCAGTAGATGTCTGGAGAAGTATTAACCGGGGTCAGTGTATCAAGATATTCCGAAAGGCCCGAAGCCAGGACTTCGAAGGGTTCTACACCCGGGTACTCGAGCAAAACTTCGCCTGTCCGGTTGTGGACGCTCAGAATGCGTTCCCCATCGGGTTCTGCAGTTCCAAAAAATATGGTGAAGTCATGTTTAAGACGACGCTTTTCCAGCGCATGCCCTATGAGGTTGGACATCAGACGCTCGTGGTCATCGTGGTTCCAGAGTTGCAACAGGCTGATATCCCTCTGCTCATCTCTCGCACCAAGGGAACCGCTCCAGAATGTTTGATAGTAGTCACAGATATCAGGGTGCAGCGTGACTTCCAGTGCCTCTGAAAGTCGTTCGAATGAGACGTTTGGTCTCTGTTCCACCGGGAACCAATAAGTGTTGCCCCGGGACTGTTCCTGTTCGCAGGGTGAGCGCCATTCTTCATCGAAGGGCAGAGTGAATCGCCCGTCTGCAACTTTCTGCAGATAAATTTTTGCGCGATCAATGAACGCGCGAAGGGCTTTGACTGTTGCTGATTCCTGCATCGTGCAAACGGCGGTGAACCCAGGCTGGTTGTTGAGACTGGATGTCTGGGGTGTCCTGTGTTGTGACTCGATCTGTACGGCGGTGCGATTATAGCGCAGTGATGCCCGTTTCCAGTGTTGTTCTGTTCTTGGCTCAGGGCTGTTCTGATCCCGCTGGACCAACGTGGTCCTTTTGCCTGCCTTCGCGTCTATGGTCGTCGCCCCTGTTTTTTAGATACCGGCCCTGCCGTCGGTATAGTTGTTTGGAGACGAGCTGTCGCTGCTCTGGCGAGAGTCGACCCAAAAGCGCAACCATGTGTTCGTGACTCGCTCGCTGGTAGGCTTCATGGGCGCGTCTCACCTGTGTCAGGGTTGCTGATACCTGGTCCGGATCATAAGTTTCCGCGTTCAAGCCAGCTTCGAATGCCTGCTGCGCATCCCGGATGTCGCCTCGAAGCCTGCCGAGTTCTTCCCTGTGTTGTTCGAACAAAGGTCTCATACCCTCCCGGGTTTCCTCTCCCAGCGCCCTGTAGAGCCAGCGAGTACTGACCTCCGGGGTGATTGGCCGAACGTCGGGTCTCATGAACGAAAAACCGATAAACGCTCCGACAAACATCAGGTTCAGCGCAATCGAGACGATCAACAGTAACGTCATCCAGCGTCTGCGGGTCATAGATTATTCTCCATCTCATCCTGGCCGAGGTTCGTATAGGCATCGTCAACGAGGGCGATCAGATAAACCTCCTCGCCTTCATCTTCCGGAACGGTCGATGTTGGCGTCATCATCGTGGCACCGAGAACCGCACCTATCACGAGCGGGAGTCCTGCGGCTGTTGCGGAACGCATCAATGGACCCAGCGTAAGGCTTTGGGGCCAGATCCAGTCAATGAACTGGTCGAGTAACGTTTCGATGTCCGATGATGTGCGTCCTGCCGATCCTGATGCGACAGGAATCTGGTTGAGGATATCCTCTCGCAGCCGTGATAGATCTGTTGGCGAGGGTTCGTCTTCACTCGCCAGTCGTGCCAGTGCGCGATCAAGCGATTGTTCAGATTTCACCCAGCTTTTCATTGCAGGGTGTTCTGTCAGAAAAGCTTCTGCCTCTGCACGTTGGACTTCAGGCCAACTAGAGAACCGGGTGCCGTAGCGACTCATCAGCTGTCTGAATTCTGCCTGGTTCATGTCATTTTCCATACGTTCATGACTGTCCATTTGTCCAAGACTGTCCACCCGTTCAAGACTGCGCTCCTTTCGACGACACAGTCATCACACATGGACGCCTTCCAGGTTCTGTTTTAGAGCCCGACGAGCTCTCGCCAGCAACGATTCGAGCGCGGCAACTTTCACGTCGAGGATGGCTGCGGTATCCCGGTTGCTGAGCCCCTGGTGGTAGCAAAGTAGCAGCGCGCTGCGCTGTCTTTCGGGTAACAGATCCAGCGCCAGCCGCACCTGGTCTGATGTGATGTCGGCCCGTAGACGTTCATCGGGTGTGTCATCGGTTTCCTGACCCTCGTTGATGATGCTGTCCTGGTCCGTCGGATCCTCTTCGATAACCCTGCTGTGCTTGCGAAAATAATCAATACACAGGTTGTGGGCGATCTGATGTAGCCATGTGGTGAGGCGGGCCGTCTCCGGATTAAACCGACCTGCATCGGTCCAGACCTTTGCAAAGACCTCTTGCACCATGTCGTCGGCATCGATTGACTGATTCATCATGCGACGACAATAACTCAATAGCGGGGCAAGGTAGGCGTCGACAACCTCGGCGAAGGCCGACGGTGCGTCCTCACCTGAGCGGGCAATCTTCTGCATCAGTGTGGCTTCCTGATCGCGGTCCAAAGGTGCTCCGTTTGACGATCCCAGAGATACGGTAAAAAAGTGCGCCCCCTTTGTCGAACAGGGCGCACGGCACAGTTTAGAACAGGCGATGGTGTTTGCGTCTGGGTCGGATTTCATCGCGCGTTATACCGCCGCTACCATCCGCATCCATTTGGGCAAACAAAGTCTCGTTGATCTCGTCTGCCGAGATCGCTCCGTCGCCATTGGTATCCTGTTGGAAGAATCGTTCTCGCATCCTGGCGTGACGCTCACTTGAGCGCGCCAGCATTTCCGCCTGTCTGGCCTCGAAATCCGCATCCAATTCGTCTGGCGTGACCAGACCATCACCATTGGTGTCCAGATTCGTCACCCTGTTCTCCGCAGGCGAGCGAAATTCATCTCTCGTGATCTCACCGTTGTCATCCAGATCCAGGTTTTTCATCATCTTGCCATGCATCATCCGGTCTGGCCCACCGCGATCGTCAGCCGTGGCAGGTAAAGTCAGCAGTGCTGCGGAAAGCACCATCAGCGCGGTCGGAAGTGTTCGCATCTTCATCATTAAGTCCTCGAAAGTATCAGTTTTCAATCACGCGTACCGGTTACGCTTACTCCTTGTACGGGAGTGATTGCACGATCTGTCGTCGTCAGAGTGTTCTTTTTTAGAAGGGCTTGAAGACCGCCAGCAGGACGATGGGAACGAGCAACACGAGCCCACCCTCGTTGAATAATCTGAGCTGCAGACTGCTGAGGCGCAGTGAGCCACCACTCTGCATTCGACGGACCAGCAACTGGCAGATCATCAGATAGATGATCAGGCCAATGACAAAGCCAAGTTTCGCCAGCACCCATCCCCCGCCAAAGAACCATCCAAGCCAGAGCCAGATGCCCAGAGTAGTCCCGATCACCGCCATGACCCACGTGAATCTAAGCAGTTTGTTTGCCATCGTGACCAGGCGATGGACGTCTTCGTTTGCGTCCAGACCCTCCTGGTAGTGGACGAGTATTCGCGGTAGGTAAAACAGACCCGCCATCCAGGCCATGACAAAGATAATGTGGAATGTTTTGACCCAGAGCATGCTGTCCCGTTGAGTGGCCCCCTTGTATTCGTGTGTCATCTTAGCGCAATCGGGCGGAGGGACATCGGTAGATCAGGAATCGTGCTGTCTCGGTCTTCCCGTTTCTGCGAGACTAGTGCGCTTCGATTGAAGACGACGGCGTGCATGACGGGTTTCGAACTGGGGGTTTTTCTGTTACTCGTGGCGTTTGCCTCGTTTATACAGTCCGTGACCGGTTTTGCACTGGGTCTGGTGCTCATGGGCGTGGTCACCGCGTTGGGGCTGGCGGACATCGTATTTTCAGCAGCGGTGGTGAGTTTCATCGCACTGGTCAATTCCGCAACCGCTATTCGTACGCAATGGCGTGGTGTTGATCGCCGAGCGCTCGGTTGGCTTGCATGCGGATTTCTGCCGCTGACGGTAGTTGGCCTGGCCCTGCTTGACTACCTTTCCGCCTCTTCAGTGGCGCTGCTGCGGCTGATTCTGGGGGTCGTGGTGGTGGTCGCGGGCGGTTTGTTGCTGATCCAGCCTGGACAGTTGTCGCAACGGTCGGGACCGTTTGCGTTCCTGTTGTCCGGTTCTGTGGCGGGCGTCATTGGCGGAATGTACGGTGCTGGTGGAGCGGCGCTGGCCTACCTTATGTACCGACAACCAGACCCTGTCGCGGTCATTCGGGCAACGCTCCTGTCGTGTTTCGTATTGACCTCGGTCATGCGTATTGTGCTGATGTTGGCGGCAGGTCACGTGGATGAGACCGTGTTGTGGACGACCTTGCTGTCATTGCCGGTTGTGATTGGTGTCACGATGGTGACAACCCGCTATGCCGGTGCCATCCCAGATTTACTGGTGAGGCGCGCGGCGTTTCTATTGTTGATAGCGACCGGACTGGGATTGGTCATACATGGGTTGTGGGAGCTGGGGGACTGAGTATCTGGTATGACCCGTGACCACGGGTTTGTTGAAGTCGATGCTACAATGCGCGTTTTCCCGAGCCTGTCCGTAGGGATTGATGACAGATTTTGACGACATTCGACCTTACCTCGACCATGAGGTGCCGGACGCCATGCATCGTCTCCTGCGAGATACCGAGTTCCTCGATTTCATCAGTAGACACCTGGCGCCCAGAATGCGCAGGGTTGTACCTGGGCTTGTTCGTTTCCTGGTCAGTCGATACCTGATCAGTCGGACCCGTGGGATCACAGATATCGATGGACTTCAGCGGTATGAGGCCCGCTACGCACGGTCCCTGGTGGCACGAACGACCACGTCGCTGACTGTGTCCGGGCTGGATGATCTGCCCAAAAACCATCCACATCTGTTTATCAGCAATCACCGGGATATCGCCGGAGACTCGATGCTGCTGAACTATGTCCTTTTTCAGGCAGGCCTGGGTACCGTTCACATCGCGGTGGGTGACAACCTCGTACAACGCCGGTTTGCGACGGACCTGATGCGACTCAATAAGAGCTTTTTCATCAAACGATCGGAAACCGGCGCGCGCAAAATCTACGCTGCCATGAAGCAATCCTCGGCCTATATCCATCACGCGATGTCGGAAGGAGATTCCATCTGGATTGCGCAAAGTGAGGGTCGAGCAAAGGACGGCCTGGATACCACTGATCCTGCGGTGATCAAGATGTTTGCCCTGGCACACAACAAGCGGCCGTTGTCTGAGCTACTGCCGGAGATCAACCTGGTTCCTCTGGCCATCTCCTATGAGTATGACCCCTGCGACATGATGAAGGCGCGTGAACTCCATGAGATTGAGCAACATGGGCACTATGAGAAACCACCCAACGAAGACCTGATTTCGCTGGCGACAGGACTTGGTGGGTTTAAAGGTCATGTACACCTGGCTTTCGGAACCCCGATATCCGGTGACCTGGATGCAGATCAGATCGCCACAGAGGTTGATCGTCAGGTGGTTGCGGGACTCAAGGCGTACCCCATCAATCACTGGGCTTTCTCGGAACTGGCAGTTCAGCACGGAGGTGAGTATGCAGAGTTTTTGCCAGCGGCTAACGCTATCAAGTCGTCAGTGAACGATGGGGTTGCAGAGGAACGCTACCAGCGATGCCCTGAAGCGCATCGACCCTTCTGGTTGGCATCCTATGGCAATCTGTTGCTGAACAAAGGTCGCCAGGGGTTGTTGGATGGTCCATAAAACGAGTGATCAGGGCAACAGCCTCTAGTCGTAGATTTCAATCGCTGGTTCAGACAATCGGGCCCACTGCTCCTTGAGCGAGAGAAGGTGTTCCGACCAGAAACGTTCACTATCGAAGAACGGAAATGCTCTGGGAAATGCTGGATCGTCCCATCGTCTTGCGATCCACGCGACGTGATGGATCATTCGGAGAGCGCGGAGCCCTTCGATCAGCTGAAGCTCTGCCAGGTTGAAGTGATTGAATTGTCGGTATCCGCGCAGGATGTGCATCATCTGGATCTGTTGTTGCTCACGTTCACCTGACAGCATCATCCAGAGGTCCTGAATGGCGGGTCCGGATCGAGCATCGTCGAAATCAACGAAATGAGGCAGGTCGTCCCGCCAGAGCACATTACCCATATGGCAGTCGCCATGGAGCCGCAGGATGTTGACATGAACGCGGTCAAAGAGGGTCGTCAGATCTGAAAGAATGCCTTCGTACAGGGACTCAAAGGCGGGCATCAACTCAGATGGAACATAGCCCGCGTTCATCACCGCGTCGCGTGCGTCCAGTCCGAACTCCTGAACACTGAACTGTGTTCGGTGCTCAAACCCGCCTTCTCCTGCCACTGCGTGGATACGGCCAATATGGCTGCCGAGGATTTCCAGCGTGTTCAGATCGTCGACAGCGGGTGCTCTTCCGCCACGCCTTGGGGACAACGAGAATCGAAAACCCTCGAAATGGTGTAACGTCGTGCCGTTTATCTCAAGGGGTGGTATTGCGGAGATATCCGAGTCTGTCAGCAACTGGGTAAACGTATGTTCTTCGAGGATCTGCGCATCAGTCCAGCGGTCAGGGCGGTAGAACTTACCAATCACAGGGTCACTATCTTCAATCCCGATCTGATAGACACGGTTTTCGTAACTGTTCAGCTGGAGGATACGGGCATCACATCGGAATCCCGTCGACTCGGTGGCATCCATGACAAGATCAGGTGTAAGCCGGGTAAACGGGTGCGCGGCACTGTCAGTCGAATCGCTGGTCTCGTCTATCATGGGTAATGTGATCAACCGGCGGTCAGCCGGATGAGGTATCTCTGATACGGGAGATGGCGGCGTCGATCAACCGACCTGCGATTGAAACCGCCATCGGGCGATTTGGCAGGTCATCGATATCGAACCAGCGGGCGTCAGCAATTTCTTCTTCCTGCAGCACTATGTCTCCAGACTCGTACTCAGCATGAAAACCAAGCATGAGAGAGTTTGGAAAGGGCCAGGGTTGACTACCCTGGTACTCCAGGTTCATGACATTGATACCGACTTCTTCCTTGACCTCACGATGGACCGCTTCCTCAATGGACTCACCGGGTTCGATGAAACCGGCGATGGTGGAATAGAAGTCTCCCCTAGACTGGGCGTTTTTTGCGAGCAGAATCTCCCGACCACGACGGATACAACAGATGATTGACGGTGACAGTCGCGGATAGAACATGCGCCTGCAATCGGGGCAGCGCCTGGAACGATCACCTGAGGATCTCTCTGTTTGTTGACCACACTGGCCACAGAAGCGGTGGTCGTTATCCCACTCAACAATCTGTTTTGCTTTACCGATCAGGTTGAACACCGGTTCTTCCACCCGTCCCAGAAACGCCCAGAGATTGTCGAATTCATAGCCATCGGGTTCGTCCGACTCCGGGTCGATCTCGTTGGCAAACACGGGGATTGTCCCCACCCGCCCTAGGAAGTGCTGGGATACGCGTTCGACATCCAGCCAACGCCATTCATCCTGGTCCAGCGGTCGCCAGGTGCCTTCGGGCGTGTGGCCAATAATCTCACCGTCTGACACGACGATGTGAAAACTCTCGTCAAATTCAGAAGGAGCGTGGTCACCGCTGACCAGGTCGCGTTGCAGATCAAAAGAATGCCAGTCCATGGTCGGGACTTTACCTGCAAGCAACGTTGCTTTGCCAGTCGACATGCTAGCTTTTTCCGCGAGGCCTCCTGGCGATAACAATGACATCAACCTGTCCCGTGCCGGCATTCAACAGGCATCCCACAAGTGCACTAATGGTCGCACCGGTCGTCACGACGTCGCCAACGACGGTGATATGGGGTGATTGGGTCAGCGTCTCCGCTCGGAAGGCATCAGGCAGATTGGCGAGACGTTCGCGACGGGACAGCTGTTTCTGAGATGGGGTACCTTGGATGCGCCGACAGATACCGGGCCTGCAGGGGAGACTGGTGTGGTCCGAAAGCACATAGGCGATCTCAAGCGCCTGATTGAACCCACGCTGGCGAAGTCTGGATTTGTGCAGCGCAACGGGTACGAACATATCCGGCAGCGTCGGACTCGTGCCAAGCCAATAGCGCGCCAGCAGTTTGGAGAGGACCTTGCCATGACTCAATCGTCCGTGGGTCTTGAAAATGGGGATCAGTCGGTCAAGGGGCCGGTCGTAACGGACCCGCGCATACAGATGGGTTCATGGGAGGCGATGGGTGCGACCCTGCAGACAGATGGGCCGCATGTCTGGTGTTTGTTGATCATCTTTGATGCGGTTTGGTAACGCCAGTCCGCAACGGGAACAGGCGCAGTGGAGTCGAGGCAGATCCCGCTCACAACCTGTACAGAGGTCTATGTTTCGATGGCTGTAGGTACCACACATGATGCAGAGATCCGGCTTCAGTCCGTCCACCAGCTTCTTTAGCCAGCTGTCCATGCTTGTTGTTATTGGACCCGATCGAACAGATCGCGTCATTGAGTCAATGGCGACTCTCGACGGGCGTCAATTACCTGGGGGGCCTGTAGGACATCAGCCCGATGGCGTGTCAGTGTCTCCGGGGCAGGGGTGTTCAGGTTTGCTGTTGCAGACGATGACAGGTCGAAGGTAATCACTGAAGTTGGCTATTTCGCTGTCAGGAAGATCGGGCTCTTCCAGTTCAAATGGCGCGACTCGACGCTGAAACCGGATGCTGTAGAGGTAATCTGAACCCTGGATGATTTTGAACATGCTGACTTCGCCACGCCCGGTCTGGCGATGTTTGCCGCACATAAAAATGCGGATAGAGGTTGGATAGCCGTGCTCATAATCGGAAAAAACCGGATACCAGCGTACATACTCGCATCGGGCATGAAGATCATCCGACTCTCCATCGAGCAGAGTGTTGGGATACGAATCGTACGAGGTCTTGGTTGGATTCGAACGTCAGCCTGGTCTGCCAAATCGGTGGAGGGAATTGCGAACAGGCGTTCCGCGTCTTCATCTTTGGTGTCTGTGATCGTTACTCCACCATCAGACGTGACTGTCGTCTGAGATTCTTCCTTGGTGTCAGAGCTTGCGTCTGTCGTTACGCTGTGAGCCAATCGGTCACGCACGCTATCGTTGGAATCTACGGATGAAGACCATAATAGTTCGGGTGCGAGAAAGGGAACCCCGATGATCACGCTTGTGATGATCAGCGCGATAGCCAGAAGCAAGAGAGGACGTTCCGGATTCTGGTTACTTAGGTTTGTCCAGAACCACCTGGTACTCCCGGATCTCGTCGTCGATTCGGGTCGTCACCTTGATTTCATCCCCTGGCTTGTAGGTCTCAAGCGCCGTCAACAGGCTGTCGTTGCTGATCACTTCATCATCGTTGATGGCGATAATGATGTCGCCGAAATGGAGTTTTCCGAACCGGTCTTCACGAACGCCAACCATCCCCGCTCGATCAGCACCTGATCCCCGAACCACCGAGGTGACGGCAACACCTTGCACGCGGAGCTGCGCGGCCCACCGGTCCGGCATCGTCTCGATACCCAGTACCGGTCGATACAGTCGACCATGCTCGATGAGCTGAGGCACAATTTTGCTGACCGCGTTCACGGGTATCGCAAACCCGATACCCGCACTGGCACCGCTCGGACTGTAGATGGCTGTGTTCACACCAACGACCTCACCCATGGAGTTCAGGAGTGGTCCTCCGGAATTGCCCGGGTTGATGGCAGCGTCGGTCTGGATGACGTTTTTGATCGTACGGTTTGCTGGTGATTGTATTTCTCTGCCTAACGCACTCACCACACCCACCGTCAAAGTGGTATCCAGAGCAAATGGATTGCCAATGGCGAGCACCTTGCGGCCCACCGACAGCGCATCGGAGTTGCCCAATGGGATAGGGGTCAGTGTCTCATCGGGGGCGTCGATCCGTAGAAGCGCGATATCCTTTTCCGGGGCAGCCCCGACCAGTTCAGCCTGGTAGCTGTTACCGTTGGTCAGGGTAATGTTGATGCGGTTTGCGGCGTGAACAACGTGATAGTTGGTGACGATCAGACCGCTGTCGCTCCACACGAACCCGGTGCCACTGCCGGCAGGCGCTTCCATGACGTTGAGGGAAAACAGTCTGCGTCTGAGCTGGGTGTTGGTGACAAAGACAACGGAGGGGCTCGTTTCCCGATAGATCCCTATATTGTTGTTCTCATCACTTGTCAGTGTCGAAGGATCCGTGATCGCCGGCCCCAGCACTGGGCTACTGGTGGTGACGTCAGCGTCCGTGAATCCTGCAGAGAAGTAATTGAACGCCGCTGCACATACGACCAACACCAGCGCGGGAACGATGTACTGTTTCAGCATAGCCGAGTGACCTCGATGGTGACCCTACGCGTTTAGGTACTGGGCTGGGATCGAGTGACCCGTGTCCCCGAGATGTACTGATCCAGCTGGTAGATGTCCTCGGGGGACAGCTGACCAACAATCTGCTTGAGCCGCAGCACATCACGGATGTACTGATACCTTGCCTGTGCATAAGCGAACTGGGCAGAAAACAGTCTCTGTTGCCCAACGAGCACGTCGACGATGTTCCGTGTGCCAACCTCGTATCCGGTCTGGGTCGCATCCAGTGCGGACTGGTTGGACTCAATGGCCCGCGCCCGCGCTTTGACTCGAGCCACGTCCGTCGTGAGAGCGCTGTAGAGATTACGGGTCTGCTCGACAATGTTGCGACGTGTCAGGTCGAGGTTCTTGTTGGCTGACTCGAGTTGAAATCGCGACTGCTTGTCCTGGGCCCACATGGATCCACCATTGAAGATGGGAATCGTGGCAGTCAGGCTTCCTGAAAGTGATTCTGAGTCACCGGCGTCGATGCCACTTCCGATTTCTATCCCTTCAATTGTGTTTCGGCTTCTGCTGCCGCCCTCTCCGTATGAAATGGATGCGTTAACCCGAGGAGCGTGATTGCTTCGGGATGCACGGAGCCCCTGCTTCGCGCTGCTGACCGATGCTTCCGCTTGCTTGAGTTGCAGGTTTCCTTCCAGGGCCAATTTGACCCATGCTTCCTCGTCCCTGGGTTCAGGAATCTGAACAGGGAAATCTTGAGCCAGACTGATCACCTCGGAATAGGGTTGACCGGTCAGCCGCAAAAGCGTCTCAAATGTCACCACCTGTGCGCCCTCAGCCTCAATCACGCTAACGGTTGAATTATCATAGGATGCGGTCGCATCGAGAACGTCCGTGATGGCAACGAGCCCGACATCAAAGCGCTGTTGCACCTGCTCCAGTTGGCGCGAAACGGCCTCGCGCTCTGCTCGTGCCGCTACAACCCGGTCTTCTGCTTCAAGGATGCTGAAATAGTTGTCAGCGACACGGAATATCAAGGCTTGTTCATTTGCCGTGAACTGGTGTCGCGCGTTTGCTTCGATGTGCTTGCCTTGACGCCATTGGAAGAACCTCGAAAGGTCGAAAATTGGCTGTGTCAGTTGTGCGCCCCAGTTGTGGCTATAACGATCTGACTCTGCGGTGAAGACCTGTGTTTGACCACCACCAATATCGACCTGGGTCGGTCCTGTCGTAGTGTTTTTTGATGTGGATACGCTGGCACTCACCGAAGGCAGTAGCAGTGCACGACGTTGTGCCAGCGTTGTCCTGCTGACCTGATAATCCGCTCGCGCCGCGGCGATTTCCGGATCGTTCTGCACGGACAGCTCATAGATGTCAGCCAATGCAGCGGCCTGTGTGCCTGATGAGAGTGTTGTCAGTCCTAGGGCGAGCACAGTGGCTGTCAAAATTCTGGATTTCATAAATGTTCCTTCACAAGGTGACTCGATGCCCTCTCGAGTATCATCTTATTGTTGTGGTTTGGTCTGCGAACAGGATCTATGACCTCAGCGACCCTGGAAATTTGGTGTGCCAAGAAACCAGGTGGCCTGCAACCGGCTAGCATAGCGAGGCGCCCGGTTGCATGCCAGTTCCGGCGGCGTCTGGGACGCGATTTGACAGAATGCTAACATGGCTACCATGCGGATATCGCTGGTGGCGCAAACGGCCCGAGTGCGTTTTCAAGCCACTGCGCAACCGCCAGACTGTGGTCCTCTCTGAAAGGTGCCGCGATGATCTGAATGCCGACGGGGAGGTGATTGGCATCCGTACCTGCACGTATGACGGTCCCTGGCCAGCCGGTCATGTTGTACGCCATCGTGTAGCTGAACGCAGAGAAATCAATCGGCGCTTCCAACGGAATTGCGGTGGTGGCGTTCACCGGACAGATCAGCACGTCGAAGTCATCAAAAAACGACAACATCGAGCTGCGATAGTTATCCCACACGTTCATGACGGTAGCTACGTCCCGGGCGCTGGATTCAGGAAGATCCTTCGGTCGACTACCCAGCAATGGCGAGGGCTGTTCCGTACGCGCGTCGGCAAGGAGGTTCTCAACCTGCAGGCCATCGTCTGCATTGAAGACCCTCGATGAGATCAGTTGGCTCATCTCAAGCCCGGAAGGGCGCGCTTCGGTGAGCGACATGCCTTCACCGGTCAGTAGATCACGTGCGGTTTCGACTGCAGACACAACAGCAGATTCCGGGGTGCAGATCCCGTTGTCGCTATGCCAGGCGATGCGCAGACCTTCGATGTCCACATCGTTGTAATTCCGCTGCTCCGCGGGTATGCAGTACGGGTCTTGGTTGTCCGGCCCCGAGATGATATCAAGCAGCAGTGCGAGGTCAGAGACGCGTCGGGCCATGGGGCCAACCTGTGAAATGCGGGCCGTCAGCCCCGAAATCGGCAGCGCATTGCCGGTGCACGGCACACGGCCACTGGTCGGTTTGATCCCGGCGATGCCCGAGTAATGACTGGGCAGACGGATACTTCCCCCGGTGTCCGTGCCGAGATCAAAGGGTGATGCACCCGCCGCGATCAATGCCGCTGCGCCGCCACTGCTTCCCCCCGGCGTGCGCTCGGGATCATGGGGATTCTTCGTTGAGCCATAGACGAGGTTGTCGGTCTTGAAAGAGAGCGTGAATTCTGGCGTATTGGTTTTCCCCATCAGTACCGCCCCTTGCGCGCGCAGTCGCGCGACGGCGGTAGCGTCGATCCCTGGCCTGAAATCCTTCCTTCCCAGTGTGCCCCACGTGGTCACGGCATCGAAGGTGTCGAGGCTGTCCTTCATGGTCATGGGCACGCCGTGGAGTACACCCTGGATCTCGCCCTTTGCGAGATCCTGATCAGCACGCTCTGCGTATTTTCTGGCTAGGTCAAAGGTTGGCATGACCAGCGCATTCAGGGTGGGGTTCACGGCTTCAATCCGCGCGATGAAGGCGTTGGTCAGCTCAACCGACGATACATCGCCTTGTCGGATCGCGGCCGCCATGCCGTCCACCGATCCGTTCAGAATCTCTTCCATGCTCTTCATGCTAGTCCGTAGGACTGCTGCTCCCGCCGAGGGGTTTAACCTATTACAATCGGAACAGATTTACACTGTTCGATGTCTGACTTTTTTCTTGAGTCAATGTGTTGCTTTGAGCTATGCCCGCGCAATTGTCAGTGTCAGCAAATCTCCATCAATATCAAACTCCAGGCCTTCCTGGGCGTCATCAGTCATTTCGACGCATAGTGTTTCCCGCATGATGTGTTCCTGATGCTGGCTGATGGCAGCCGGCAGGGCTCCTTCAGCCCGGTACCCGATCGCAACACGATCAGCAACGTTGAATCCAAGGTCCTTGCGGGAGCGCTGAATACGGTTGACCACCTCGCGGGCGAGACCCTCGGCGATGAGCGTGTCGTTCAGCGTACAGTCAAGATCAATAGAGATAAATCGGTCTGAGACCGCGTTGGTACCGGGTCGGGCCTCACGATACAGCAGCAGGTCATCTCCGCTGAAGGATTCCTCATCGATGGTGATCTCCCCTGCGTCCTGATACTCGTTGATCGCTTCGCTGCTCAATGCTTCGATGGCACCTTTGAATTGCTTGAACTGCTTACCGAGCCGTTTCCCGAGAATCGGCGAGTTGGCCTTGGCAAAGAGATTGATGAACTCGCTTTCCTCCGTGCTGTAGGACACTTTGTGGACGTTGAGCTCCGCCTGGATATAGGATTCCAGGCGTGCGATTTCATCAAGTAACGCCTGGTCCTGGTGGACAACAGTCATTTCTGCGAGGGGGTATTTGGTCTTGATCTTCTCCTGGTTACGTTTCTGCCTTCCCAGCAACACGATGTGCTGCATCCGGGTCACGGCCTGCTCCAGGATCGGCTGGATGAGCGTCTCCTCGGCTTCCGGGTACTTGCAGAGATGTACCGAGACCGTCTTGTCACCGTCAAACCTGCACAGCTGTTGGTACAGGTAGTCGGAGAGGAATGGCGCAAACGGTGCCATGGAGATACACAGATCGCGAAGGGTGAGATACAGCGTACTGTAAGCGGCGTGTTTGTCATCTGTCATACCGTCCCCCCAGAAACGTGAACGGTTCAGGCGGATATACCAACGCGTCAGGTCGTCAATAAACTCGAATAACGCAGGAACCACATTGTAGAGTCGGTACTGCTCCATCTCTCTAGCAATATTGGATTTGAGGCTTTGCAGGCGCGACAGAATCCACTGGTCAGTGATATTCGTTGAGACTGTGGTGGCATCGTCAGAGGGTTGCCAGCCGTCGATATCAGCGTAGGTCTTGAAGAATGTAAACGCGTTCAGCCAGGGGAGTAGTGCTCGCCGCACCATGTCCCGAACACCGGCGTCCGTAAAACGTTGCTCTTCAGCACGCACGAGGCCCGAGTTGATCAGGTAGAGCCGAAGGGCATCGGCGCCAAATTCCTCCATCAGGTCATCTGGTGGCGTGTAGTTGCGCAGCCGCTTGCTCATCTTCTTTCCGTCTTCGGCCATCACGATGCCGTTCACGATGACGTTCTTGAACGGATTGGTATCAAAGAGCGCGACGCCGAGGACAATCAGCGTGTAGAACCAGCCTCGGGTCTGGTCAAGGCCCTCTGCGATAAACTCGGCAGGAAATCCATTTTCGAAGACGCTCTGGTTTTCAAAAGGGTAGTGCAGCTGCGCATAGGGCATGGATCCTGACTCGAACCAGCAATCCAGGACTTCCTCGATACGCCGGTAGGTCCCTTCCTCACCGTCCACGGTAAATGTCAGCGGGTCAACGTGTTCGCGGTGAAGGTCGTCTGGTTCGGCGCCGGTGTACTGCTTCAGTTCAGCACGAGAACCGATGCAGATGCGGTTGCCGGTGACATCGTTGACCCAAATTGGCAGCGGGGTCCCCCAGTAGCGGTTTCTCGAGATCGCCCAGTCAATGGCGCCTTCCAGCCAGTTCCCCATACGGCCGTCCTGGATATGTCGTGGCACCCAGTTGATGTCCTGGTTGGCCGCCTGCAGTCGGTGTCGCATTGCCTCGACACGGACATACCATGAGTCGATCGTACGGTAGATGATCGGGGTATCCGAGCGAGGGCAGAACGGGTAACTGTGTACGATGGTGTCGTGTCGCCAGAGACTGCCCTGGTCACGGAGCATTCGGATGATGTTTCGGTCGGCTTCTTTGACATGTTGCCCCGAGAAATCCGAAACCTCGTGCGTAAACTGCCCCTGCAGGTCGACGGGACAGACCATCGCGCTGATACCGGCAGATTTCAGCACACGAAAGTCGTCTTCGCCAAAAGCAGGTGCTTGGTGGACAATGCCGGTACCGCTGTCAGTGGTCACGTAGTCGTCGGAGACGACCTGGAATGCGCCGTTGGATCGTTCATCCTCGAAGTAGGTGAACAATGGTTCATAGGTGAGACCGACAAGCTCGTGGCCCATGACTTCTGAAAGCTCATTGACCTCTCGCCCCTTACTAAAGTCGTCAAGCAGCTCTTTCGCAACAATGATCTCTCGTAGTGACTCTACGTCGAGGACGCGTACATACTGGATGTCGTCGCCCACGCACAGGGCCAGATTGGAAGGCAGGGTCCATGGTGTGGTGGTCCATGCCGCGATATAGGCGTCCTCCGCTTGTAGCTTGAAGAGAACCGTGACCGCAGGGTCCTGGACATCCTGGTAGTTTGAAGTGGCCTCAAAGTTGGACAGTACGGTACCCAGGGCAGTGGAAAACGGTACAACCTTAAGCCCCCGATAGATCAGATCCTTTTCCCAGAGCTGTTTCACAACCCACCAGACCGACTCCATGAACCATGGGTCCATCGTCTTGTAGTCATTCTCGAAATCGACCCAACGCCCGATCCGGGTGATCGTGCTTTGCCACTCTGTGGTGTACCGTTGCACGATCTTCCGGCACTCGTTGTTGTATCCCGCGATACCGAGTTTCTCGACAGCTTCAGCAGAACTCATGCCGAGTGCCTTGTCGATTTCATGTTCGATGGGTAGCCCGTGGCAGTCCCATCCGAACCGTCGGCTGACGTGGAAGCCCTTCATCGTGAAGTACCGAGGGACCACGTCCTTGATCGTTGAAGCCACCAGATGCCCGTGGTGCGGCAGTCCTGTGGCGAACGGGGGACCGTCGTAGAAGATGTACGGTTGTGCGTTGCTGGTGCTGGCCAGGGATTTCTGGAAAACCTGTTCACGCTCCCAGTACGCGAGCATGTCGTGTTCCATATTGACGAATGAGAACTGGTCGTTGTTCTCAGCCCCTGTCACTTCTGCGGTATCTGCGTCTTCACTCACGATCTGTCTGCTGGTGCCTGGTATTGTTACTTTTGAATGTCATAAACGAAAAAACCCGCCTTGTGGCGGGTTGGAACGCAGCGTTTCAGCACGTATCAGCCCACCGAGAATGGCGGAATGATAATAATTATGTTGCATAGGCGGTGCGTATTCATACAACAAGGTTAGCCCATCCCTGTTTGATGTCAACCCGACGCCAGATCAGGTGTCAGACGTGCTCAGGCTTCCTGAGAACCGACGATACCAGCGAGGGTTTCGATCAGGAATCGGTGCTCGCACGCCTGCACCCTGGTCGACAAGGTCAGCGGCGTATCATCGGGGAGGACGGGTACGTGGGTTTGTTTAATGATGTCTCCCTCATCGTAATGCTGATTGACCTCATGAACCGTGACCCCGGTTTGCGTATCACCAGCAGCCAAGACTGCCTCGTGAACGCGGGATCCATACATGCCTTTGCCGCCATATTTCGGTAGCAGCGAGGGATGCGTATTGAAGATGCGATGGGCGTATCGAGTCAGTACCCGATGGTGCAGCTTTTTCATGTAACCGGCCGTCACGATGTAATCGATGGCGTGGCTGTCGAGCGCATTGACAATGGCCTCATCGAGGTCGTCCGGATCGGGATGTGTCGCTGACGAAAGGTGCAGCGTGTCAATCTTGTGTTTCACCGCCCGCGTGAGCGCCCCTGACCGGCTGTTGTTGCTGATGACGAGCGCCACCACAGCTTGCAGCTTCCCGGTCTCACAGGCATCAATGATGGTCTGCAGGTTGGTGCCTTCGTGGGAAGCAAGTACGGCGAGTCGCCTGATCATGATCGGTATTGCCTGTGCTGGCTCGCGGTGGTTTTATCTGACGCCCGTATCGTACTCGTCCCGCAGCAGGTTTTTCTGCACTTTACCCATGGCGTTTCGTGGCAGCTCATTCACAAAGTGGACCTGCTTGGCGACTTTGAAATTGGCGAGTGTCGACTTCAGATGTGCAACAACATCGTTTTCACTGATCGACGAACCGTCGTCTAGAACGACCACTGCGGTGACCGCTTCGCCGAAGTCTGCATGAGGCACCCCAATTACAGCCGATTCATTCACGCCTTCCATGCGGTCGATCACAGACTCGACCTCCTTGGGGTACACGTTGAGACCACCGGTAATGATGAGATCCTTGCTGCGTCCAACGATGGAGATGTAGCCGTCCTCATCGCGGCTTGCGAGGTCGCCGGTTCTGAAATAACCGTCGGAGAATTCCTGCAGGTTTTTTTCCGGCATCCGCCAGTACCCGGAGAACACGTTGGGACCGGTGACAAGGAGATTTCCTGTCTCGCCATCAGTCACGGTCTGGTTGCTGTCATCGACAATTCTGATGTCGACACCTGGCAGCGGAGGTCCAACCGTGCCGGGTTTACGTACCCCGACTAACGGGTTCGAGGTGTTCATTCCTGTTTCAGTCATGCCGTATCGTTCCAGAATGGTATGGTCGGTCCGTGTTTCGAAGTCCCTGAACGTTTGCGTTAGAAGGGGGGCTGAGCCACTGATAAAAAGTCGCATGTTGGCGCAGCTTGATCGATCCAGTGAAGGTTCGGACAGCATGCGTGTGTAGTTCGTGGGAACCCCCATGTAGACGCTGGCAGTCGGGAGCGCGTTAACCACCGACGCGGCATCGAATTTGTTGAAGAATAGCAGGGTGCTGCCGTTGAAGACGGCAACGTTGGTCGCAACAAAGAGGCCGTGTACGTGAAAAATCGGCAATGCGTGGAGGAGTACATCCCCAGGGACAAAACCCCAAAGTGCATGCAGTGTCTTGGCGTTTGAAGTGAGGTTGCCGTGACTGAGCATCGCCCCTTTGGGTTTGCCCGTGGTTCCGGAGGTGTAAAGGATGGCAGCAAGATCGTCGTAGGACCTGGAGACGATTTCGCCCGTGGCTGAATCCGGCAGTTGATCCGAAAAACTCCCATGACCTTCGGGATCCAGGGTTTCTACCGGGCATTGTGCGAACCCTTCAAAGACTGGCTTCTGTAGTGGCGAGGTAACAACTACAGCAGGTTCAGCGTTTTCCGCGAAGTAGGCGAGTTCCTCCGGCTGGTAAGCGGTGTTCAGCGGGAGATAGACGAAGCCGCCCCTCAGACATGCGAAATACAGAAACAGGCAGGAAGAAGATTTTTCCATCTGCACCATGATTCGGTCTCCAGGCACCGCGCCCAAAACCTTGAGCCGATCTGCGTAGACGGCCGAGTAGTGATCCAGGTCTGCATAGCTATAAAGGTCTGAACCGTCGGGGGATCGAATGAAAGTGTCTGTTTCGACAAAACGCTCGCTGAACACTGCATATAAGTTGTCGTTCGACATCACTCGCCCTGGTGCTTCGTTGACCGGCAAGAATACCGAGTTGGTGAGCAACCGAAAAGCGCTCAGATCATCAATACCCAGGCTGGCATGACAATCCTCATTAGCGGACAATCGCTCTTTTTCCATGTGTCTTGATCTATGCTGGAGATTGTTCGCCCGAGCCTGCTTGCCCTTCTCATGATGTTCATCGTGCCCTCGAGTGCGCTGGGTTCTGAGGTCTTGCCTGAGCATCAGGCTCATCGGATGGAGCCGGTACAGTTCCACTTCGAAGCCTGGTCCCGTGCCACACCGGGTGCGGTACGAACTGCGGCCGTATTTGGGACACTGACCAACGGGAGCCAACATGCAGTTTCAATACATCCGGTTGGGGCTGATATCGCGGAGCGGATCATGGTGCACGACACGGTGCTTGAAGATGGCATGATGCGAATGCGTCACCAGAGTGCGTTACACCTCGATGCAGGTGAGTCGTTGATCCTGAAACCCGGAGGTCTTCACTTGATGCTGACCGGGCTTCACGCATCGGTGAAAAAGGACGAGCAGTTTGAGGTCACGCTGGCGATATCGACCTCAAAACACAGTGATCATGAAGAAAGCGGTAGAATCGAAGAGATGGTCACGTTAGTCAGGGTGCTGGAAGTCGGTTCCATGGGACCTGGGGCGGCTGTGACAACCGGGGACCTGAAGGGAGCCGACCGCAGATCTTCCCGGATTGACCATCAACAGCATCACTAGACACCTTTAATTATACCTGGATCAGTAGAGCAAAGATGTGAACGAGACCACGCTCAGTCAACTGAAGGAGGCAATAGATCGCCAGATCGCTGGTGATCTCCCCTTTGCGGGACAGGTGTACCTCAAGGTGCTTGAAGAAGATGCTGACAATGCAGATGCAAATCACCTTCTGGGACTGATCCGGGGTGAACAGGATCGTGATCCCGAGGCCATCACGCTGATTGAAAAGGCCATCGGGCTGAACGATGAAGCCTCAGCGTTTCATAACAAAATCGCGGGAATTTACCGCAGAGTTGGTAGGCTGGAGGAAGCAGAGGCGGAATTCCGTCGAGTCAGCTCTCTGAAGTCGCACTATGGCGAAGCTTATCAGGGGCTCGCCGAGAAGGAAACCGAGCGGCTGCTCAGCGTCTGCGACCTGAAGTTCTAGGAGGACTGTCTCAACTATCACAAGAATACCCGTACGGTGAAGACCGCGAGCTTCTTGAAGGTTCGAAAACCGTTGTACACGTCCTCCAGGGGACGATGGAAGCACTACATGGCGGAACTCGAGCCTTTGGCAAAAGCCATTGGTTATTCTGTTGAAGTACCTGTCTCAATAACACTTGGGAGGAATGTTCTGGCATGAGCGAAGCGGTCACAACCCCGGCTGTGTCTTGGGGAGCGCTGATGGAAGCCGAACCACAGATCGCGGCTTTTGGTCACGAGCGGCTCGATGGAAGACTCGCCTACCTGGCAACGATTGCCAGTTCGGGTTGGCCGCGCATTCATCCGGTGACAACAATCATTGCGGAACAGCGATGTTGCGTGTTTGCCGACGCCGAGTCAGCCAAGGTCAGTCATCTGGCACGTTCTCCCCAGTGTTCCTTACATAGCAGCCTTCCGGACAGTTCAGGCAGCAGCGGAGAATTCCGGATTCGTGCGCGAGTGGAACAACTGTCCGATCTCAAGGTTCGGGAGCGTATCGAAGCCGAGTGTAATTTTCGACCGTCGTCGAAGTCCCTACTTTATGAACTGCTCATTGTGGAAGCGGTGATGACCCGATACCGACACGGTGATCCGCATCATTCCAGATGGCGGCCTGTCTAGATATCTTCCACATCAGGCACAGATGGTGTCAGTTCAGAGTAGACGTCGACGACGCCCTTCACACTCCGTGCGAGTTCTATAGCACGGGCTTTTGCAGCTTCTGAACCAACGCCGCCACTCAGGGTGACGACCCGGTTGCGGACAGCGATATCGATGGCAAAAGCTTTGATCGCGGGATCACGGATCAGGAGTGTTTTGAGGGAGGTGCCGATGGTGACATCGTCAGCAATCTCGCCTGCAGTGCGTTCATCTTTGCCGACGTAATAACCCGCCGCGGCAGCACCAGCGACTGCGGCAACACAACCCGTCATGCCCGGTAGAAGCAGTGTCAAAGCCAGAACGCGTCATGCTTGTCCCGTCAGCTATTGCTTGGGACGATGGCTGCGGCGATGCGTTTCTTGTTGTTCCACTCGTTTCCGTCTTTGTTTCATGGATTCCCTGCCTCTTCGGGACGAAATGAGTGACTCATGTGCCATCTGAGTGCGGCCAGGGACACCGGGCCATATCTGACGATCGCGGAAAGATAGTCTGTCAGCCGAAATCGCACCGTCTGGTCACGTAGCCGATTCTCCATATCGACAAGTTCACGATACCCTCTCAGTGTGTCCAGGTAATCCCCTGGGTTCTGACGCGCCGTTGCAAGCATATATAAGGCGTCGTCGGTCTCGATGCCCTGATTCAGCAAGAATGATGTTGCATCGTCATCGGACCATTGATGGTTGATCATGCCATGGTCAATCATGGCCAGCAGAACCTGACGTCTGAAGAAGCGATGATGCCCGTCAGTGATAGGGGATGATTCCATGACCTGGATGATTTTGTCTGTCATGTAGAGCGCCCAGCCCCTTCGATGTGCACGGGTATGTGGGGTTCCTTGAATGCCTTGCCAGCGTGCTTTGTGGTTGATCAGGTGTGCTCCCGGGACCCCGTGGAACATGATCTGGCTTGCGCTTTGCGTGAGGTCCCTTCGGGGTGCACCTGTCAGGTCAAACAATGACGTTGCAGACGCCACATCATAACGGTCACCGAATACCCCGGGTGACTGAAGCGCGATGGACAGGGTCGGCAACGTTTCGATTTCAGTCCGCAGTATGTCCCTGGCTTGTGGCAATATGGTAATGAGGGCATTGTTCAGTGAACTCAGATACAACTGCTTGGCAACATTCGACGCGTGAGTAAACTCGTCGCCTCTGGGGGTATCCGTTGGCTTGGGTAAGATGGTCCCCAGATAATCGAATACGTCATCCGGGAGTGCGCCCGTTTCCTCCAATCTCTGCAGATGCTGCCAGATTAGTGCATGTTCGTAAGAGAGCAGGTTTGGATCGACGCTTTTTTTGATATTCGGCCAGTGTGTGGACAGGATCTGATCACTGGTGCGTCCCAGTTTGGCGCGGTGTAAGAGCTCATCGTCCAGTCGCTGAAAGAGCGCTTCTGCGATTCCGTTTTCAAATGCCGGTAGCAGTTGGCGTGCGGGTGTCGTCATAACCGAGGGATTGCCCGGGTCGGCCGTGGTGGGATGGTCTTTCTGAACCATCGTAGTGCAGGTGCAGGCGCTCGTCAGAATGCAGAACATCAGGCTGCTGACGATCCGTGATGCTGCGATCAGTCGGGGGTATTGCCCGGTTGAGTTACAGATTGTCACCAATGGCCTGTGCCAGGGATTGAAGTTCCGCAAGGGCGGGCTCTGCTCGTTGTAGTTCGTTAAGGATGCTCTGACGATTTGTTGCATCCTTCATGGACTTCAGATTGATGCGAACGTTCAACCCTGATGCGTTGATCGTGGTGACGAGCATGTGTGCCGCAATGCCGGTATCGGTCACAAGATTGCTGTTGCCTCTCGCGTACAGCGTCTGAAGCGGACCGACGAGCTCCTCTGATAACGCCATCATCTCGAGGGGCGGGGTTGCAGCATCGTTTAAGGCTGCCTCAATCTGCTGACGTCGCTGGTCTGCCGGTGTAGATCCCCTGGGGGTTTGATATAGGCGCATCAACGCAAGAAAGTTGGTCATATCTGCATCGGCCAGCGCAATGAAACGTTGGCGTGCTTTGTATGCTACAGCTGCGATCGTGGTAATTTCTTGCGACTCCTCGCTGAGCGCACAAACCATGCCAATCAGCGCAGCCGCCTGTGCGCCGGTCACGCCTGCGGCTGCTCCGCCACCCGGAACAGGTTCGTTGCTCGAAAGTCGGGTGAGATAGCCGTCAAGGCTGATGTAGTGATCAAGCGATTCAGCAGCCACGTCTTCATGATCCATGGTGAAAATTCCGATACAGGCGCAGTGTATTTCGTATACACATGGCGACGGTCATCGGACCCACTCGGGGTATATAGATACGGTTGTGATCTGCGATGTCATCGTCGAAGTTACTGTAGCTCGAAAAATTCAGACAGACACAATCGGGACTGATTTCGTCCGCACGCACCTTCTCAAAGCTGGAGCTGGGAACCCCTGTCACCACGATGTCGGATTCGCGAAGCGCTTGTGAGCGTTGGATATCAACTTCCTCCGGTCGTGCGTTGATGAAAAGCATTGGCCCGTTGACATCGATGGAATAGATGCGTGCACCATCGTTGGACATCATCATGGCAAGCGGCCTGCCGATGACCTCACTCCGATTGAAGATGGTGACTGTCCGTCCGGCAAGCGGCTGGCTTCCCTTGGAGTACACGCCAAGCTCGGAGAGGAGTTTTACGATTGCGAGCGGCGTGCAGGGGAGCAACGCTTTCCTGGATTTGTCCCCGTCAACATACCGGTCGTTGTTGTAGAGCTTGCGTGTCCAATAAATACTGCCAGCCTCGATGTCCTTGCGGTAGTCAACCAGGTTGCGCAGGTAGCTATCCTGCTCGTTATGAAAGACAGGGAAATAGATGAAAATTCCATGGATGGCCGTGTCCTCATTTGCCTCGATAATGGCGTGTTCGAGGTTCAGTCTTTCAACCTGTGTGAGTTCATAGTTGATCCCGATTTCGGCAAATTTTCGCTGGGTGGCTTCCGCATACTCCAGGGAGGGACGGTCATTGTTGGCAATCAGACCACGAACACGAATGTCCCCAACTGCTCTGAGATGTTCAACGTCTTCACGGGCAGCCTGGTTGAAGCGGTTGGCGACGGCGGCAGGATTCACGTGTTCTGGTCACCCTGATTGCGGGTAATGCTTCCTAGATAGCCGCTGTGATGCCGCATGCCGTAGTCGTCACGGGTAAATCCCTTCAGTTCCAGGAGGGTGAGGGCGATGGCATCGCTGATGGCATGCATGACCGCTGTGGTGGCTGTGGGTGTCAGCCTGAGTGGACAGGGTTCCTCTATGTCCGGGCCCATATCGAGGATGATGGCAGAAAGGTCTCGGAGTAGTGAATCAGTATGGGAGGTGATCCCAATAACCTGGGTGACGGACAACTGACGTGCAATCTCCAGCATGTGGATGACTTCGTTGGATTTGCCACTGGTAGAAAAAGCAACGATGCAGTCGTCCGGGTTGAGCATGCCGAGATCCCCATGGCCGGCTTCTGCCGGGTGTATGAAGACCGCGGGTGTGCCAGTTGAAGACAGCGTCGCAGCAAACTTTCTCGCCATGAACCCGGCCTTGCCAATACCCGTGGCAACAACCTTGCCTGTACATCTGTAGAGAAGGTTAACGGCCTCCTCAAACTGGTCTGTCACCTGAATGCTGCGGATCGCTTCGGCCTCGGCCTGAATCACCCGTCGCATGTTTTCTTTGATATTCACGCCATGACCGCCGCTGTAGCTTGCAGGCGATTATACGTCTCGCACCATATGTTGAATACTCGAAAGAATGTCAGGGTGGAATGAGAACAGCTTTTCTATCTCGCTGAGCCGAAACCAACGGGCTGAAAGAATGTAGGCTTCGTCGTGAACCTCCTGGGGATCGTCTCGTGTCAGTGTTCCCCGATACCACCACGTTTCACAGTCATAAGAAGATCCGGCCCATATAAATCGGTAACGCGAGACCATCTCGGAACCGCGATCAACCAGAATCTGGTAGCCGCTTTCTTCGAGGGTCTCGCGTTCTGCCGTAACCGATGGGTGTTCTCCTTCCTCAATGCCACCTCCTGGAACGGTATGGAATTGTTCCCCGGTGTGGGGGTCCTCCATCAGGATTGTCAGGATCTGCTGGTCACGGATTACGATGGCAGATGCGCGTCGCCGGATTCGAGCTGACATCGTCTGCCTCCTGTGAAGTTGAGCGACTTGCCCTATGGCGATGCACCATGCAGTACACATCGGACCTGGTGATCGGAGGTAATGATCGTTTCCGATGGGATCTGTTCTGAACAACGCGGCTGTTGTTCCGGGCAACGTGGATGAAAACTACACCCGGACGGTGGGTTGATTGGAGAAGGGACATCGCCGCCCAGAATCGGGCGAACTTCACGTCTGTTGGGATCGGGCACTGGAATGGCAGAGATCAATGAACGTGTATATGGATGTGCCGGTTCGCGGTACATTGTTTCGCCGTCTGCGGTCTCAACGACTCTGCCCAGATACATGACAGAAATACGATCAGAAATGTGTTTCACCACTGACAGGTCGTGTGCGATGAAGAGGTATGCGAGGTTCATCTCCTTCTGCAGGTCGATCAGCAAATTCAGGATCTGGCTCTGGATCGAAACATCAAGTGCTGAGACCGGCTCGTCACAGACGATCAGTCGCGGTCGCAGGGCAATCGCCCGTGCGATGCCGATACGCTGCCGTTGCCCACCAGAGAACTCAAATGGATACCGGGTTCGTGATCTGGCGGGCAGACCGACCAGATCAAGGAGTTCGGAAATACGAGCGGAGCGCTGCGCAGCATTGCCCTGTCCATGAATCACAAGGGGTTCTTCAAGGATGTTGCCCACGCTGTGGCGGGCATTCAGGGACTCCATGGGGTCCTGGAAGATCATCTGGATGTGCTGACGGTAGGGCAGTAGCGCTTTCTGTGAGAGTTTGGTGATATCCGTTCCGTTGAAAAGTATCTGACCTGAAGTCGGGTTGTACAGTCGGACGATGCACCTGCCTAATGTAGACTTGCCGCATCCTGACTCGCCTACGAGCCCCAGGGTCTCCCCCGCCGATATCGAGAGAGAAACATCATCGACGGCCTTGTTGTAGGCCGCGGCTCGCATCAGCACACCTTCACGGACCGGAAAGTGCATTTGCAGCCCGTCAACCTGAAGTAGCGGAGCAGCAGTCACAGTTCCTGCCATCGTAAGCAGGCAACGGCATGTGTTTGCGCCGTGGATGATTCGTTGGGCACTGCAGTGAGTGGTGGCGTTTGTGTGGAACACGTTGGCTGCGCGTGGGTGCAGCGGTCGGAGAACCGACATCCTCCAGGAAGGTCCTGCAGTCCCGGGACAATCCCTGGAATGACGGGTAGTTCTGTCTTGGGTACAGTGTCCAGGCGAGGAATCGAGGCCAGTAGTCCCTTGGAATAAGGATGTCTCGGGCGATCAAAAATGTCGAACACAGAACCAGTTTCCATCACCCGTCCCGCATACATAACAACAACGCTGTCACACGCTTCAGCGATGACACCCAGATCATGAGTGATGAGAATGACGGCCATCCCCAGGTCGTTCTGCAACTCGCTGATCAGTGCCAGAATCTGGGCTTGAACAGTAACGTCGAGCGCCGTTGTGGGCTCGTCGGCGATCAACAGTGCTGGTTTGCAGGCGAGTGCTATGGCAATGACAACCCGTTGACGCATGCCACCTGATAGCTGGTGTGGAAACTCTCCCATTCGGATGTCAGGGGAAGGGATGCCGACTTTTTCGAGGATTTCCATTGTCATGGTTGTCGCTGTATGGATGTCCTTTGTCTCATGGAGCAGGATGCCTTCCATCAGTTGTTTCCCAATCGTCTGAACCGGATTCAACGCGGTCATGGGTTCCTGAAACACCATACCGATCTGGTTCCCGCGAATTTTCTCCATCGTCTGAAGGTCTGCAGACGTGAGGTCCTGCCCGTTAAGTGTGACAGCACCATCCACGATCTGGCCCATTGGTTGTGGCAGCAGTCGCATGATCGACAACGCGGTCACGCTTTTCCCACACCCGGATTCGCCGACGATTCCGAGGGTTTCACCGGCGCTCACGGAGAAGGACACCTGGTCGAGTGCTCTGACCCGACCCTCATCGGTGTCGAACTCGCAGCTCAGGTTGTTGACGTCGAGGAGGGTCACTTACTGATGCTGGTCGTAGACTTTGATCTCGACCGGCCAACTCCTACCACTATCTCGTGCGGCCATGGTTTGCTCTTTCAAAGCCGGATCAATCCAATGCACAAAATAGGATCCGCTACTGGAAGAATGTTTGTGGTTGAAAAACGATGGATATCTGACCCAGCGCCAGAATCCGGCACGGTAAAACCGCTGTTTATAGCCTGGTACGAAGGACGCATGGTCGTGATGGAGCGCCGTCATACGATGAGCGAGTTCGATCATCTCGGCCTTGTCGTCACTCGCTCGATAGGCGTCGATCATGGTGTCCATCTCCGCGATCGCGAGTGTCTCGAGGTTATTGGTCTGCGTTTTGACCTCACGATCCGGATTTGCACTGTCGTCTGCGAGGAAAGCCTGATCATAGGCATTATCGGAATGATACGTCTCCCAGAAACGGGGATACATCTCGAGTGATACGCCGAATGCGGAGAAATGCAGGTCATGTTTCTTTTCCTGAACCTTCTTCCACCCTGCAGTACCGTCGAGAACCTCAATGCGGAACTCAAGCCCCGCCTTTTTGGCTTCTTCCTTGAGGATTGTGGGCAGATCCTTAAATTTTTCGTAGCCGGTTGACAGCGTAAATGCCAGTCGCTGACCGTCGCTGTTTACGAGGATGCCATCGCCACCACGTTCCGAGAACCCTGCACGAGCGAACGCTGCCAGTGCCTTTTGGATATCAAACGGTCGCGCGCTGAGTGTTGGATGCGAGAACTCGCCGTATCCGTCTGATGAGGTCTCCATGCGTTCGTAGTCACCGCGAAAGTACTTCTCAATGACGAGATCCCAGTTCGTCGCGTAGTTGATACCGATTCGGATGTCCTGGTTGCGCAACAGTGGTTTGGAGCTGTTGATCCACAGCCCATAGGTGGGCCTTGGCCGTTGGTTGTAGAACTGCACCTTGTGGATGTACCCGGCCTGCACATCGGGATCCTCGTTTGGAAGTTTCTCGTACCAGTACTCGGCCAGGTTCAGCCCGTACTGGTCGATTTCGCCTCGCTTGAAGGCCTCAAAGACTTTCGCAGACTCACGAATGACGGTGAGTTGGATACGGTCCGGGTTGTACCTGTTGCGGAAGAACTTCCGGTCTTTGGCCCACCAGTCCTTGTTCCGGGTGACGACGACTGACCGTCCCTTATCGACATCATCGTCATGAATGACATAAGGACCCGTAACCGGTGCAAAGCGCCATTGGTACCGTTCCACGTAGTCATCGCCGAGTTCGCTGAAAAAATGTTGGGGGACTGGTCGAAGTTCAAGCACCCGTGAGTCCATATCCGGTTTTGCTTCGGGGATGGAAATGGCAAATGTATGGTCGTCATAACGTGTAATGCGCGTGTATTGGCTGCTATACCAGTTGTTGTACCAGGGCGCGACGATGTACTCGGACTGGAAGAAAAAGAACATGAACAGGAAATCATCGCTCGTGACCGGGACCCCGTCGGACCACTTGGCTGTTGTTGCCAGTCGGACGTAGATGGTTTTATTTTCGCGATCGACGGCCCATTCGTTTGCAAGGCCGGGGTAGTAGTCAAACTCGTCCGGATGTCTCTGTGCTAGGGTGACCGTGTTGGAATCCAGCAGCCATGGCCTGAAGGAACCATTGGAATCGGGTCCGACGGTTCGGAATGTGCGCGGAAAATCCGAAATGGATGAATATTGTGTGCCACCTTTGACGGCATCCGGGGAGCCGATGTCCGGAAGGTGACTGCCATTCTGCCAGGCCAGGTCACTGGGAAGCTGATTGATGGAGCTGAAGACAAAAAACTCGGGGTTATTTGCGTAGTAGGCCTGTACCTCGGCCGTGTTGTCGTGTTCGGGGAATGTTGCTTCGTCAGAACCACCGCAACCGATCAAGGAGACGACACTGACGGCGATAAGCCATCGTGCGCCTCGAGACAAGTTGGATGCGATGATTGAAGGATGGTTCACAGTTTTTCTCCTGGTCGCGTGATCGGTGATTCAGGACCACCGGGTCATCGATAGACCGTAAATTTGCGTGGATCGAATGCTTCCCGAATGGCCTCACCGATGAAGGTCACCAGAGTGAGGAGGACAACGAGTGTGCCGAACGCGGCCGTGACAATCCAGGGTGCGGTTCGGAGCGTTGCGGTCCCTTGTTTCAGTAGTTCACCGAGGCTGGGTGTGGGTGGCGGTAGACCGAAACCCAGGAAGTCGAGCGCGGTGATTGCGGTGATGGCGCTGATGACGGTAAACGGCATGAACGTGACCAGCGTGGACAGCACGTTGGGCAGTATGTGGCGAAAGATGATACGGCTCGTTGAGGCGCCAATGACGCGTGCCGCCGCCGCATAGTCACGGGTCTTTTCCTTGTAGGTTTCAGTGCGCATGTAATAGGTCATGCTAGTCCAGGAAAAGAGCACCATGACGGTCAGCAGAATCACGATCCTTGTGGGTATGGAAAATGTCGAAGGCACCACCGAGAAGATGATGATCACCATGTATAGAAACGGGATGTTGGACCAGATTTCGATCAGGCGTTGAAAAAAGAGGTCGAACACACCGCCGAGATAGCCCATCGCGCAACCGACGGCGATACCGATGACGTAGACCGCCACCGTAAATGCAATCGCGAAGAGCAACGCAATTCGGGTTCCATAGAACAGTCTTGCAAGGATGTCGCGGCTGGTCGTGTCGGTACCTAGGTAGTGCTGTGAGGCCATTGACGGAGGTTCGGGTTTGAAGACGCTTCCCGTGGCATGGTTTTCGAATTGGTTGTAGGGGACCGGTGGCATGATGAGCCAGTTGTCGGAACCTTCTTTTTGCCACCTGGCCTGCAGGTTCCGGTAGTTGGTTTCATAGGAATAGGATTCTCCGAAATCTGTCCCGGGATGAAAGTCTTTGTATATGGGAAAGTAGAGCGAACCTTCGTAGCTGACCACCAGCGCCCGGCTGTTGACCAGAACCTCCCCAAACAGACTGAGTCCGAGCAGACCTGCGAGTATCAGAAAACTGTAGTATCCGCGTTTGATCTCACGAAAACGGCGAAGTTTTTTTCGTGTCTCAGGGTTGATCATTGGAACCGAATCCTGGGATCGACCAGCGCTACCAGGATGTCGGAGAGAATGTTCCCGATTAGGAGCAGAAGACTTGCAAGAAAGACGATCCCCATCACGACCGGATAATCCCGATCCAGAATGGATGTCAGTCCCAGCAATCCGAATCCGTCGATATCGAAAACTGATTCAATCAGAAAAGACCCGGACAGGATCAGCGTGATGTTCTGCCCGAATGTGGTCGCAATGGGAATCAGGGAGTTTCGTAGTGCGTGACGTGTCACGGATTTCCTGAACGAAACACCTTTGGCGATGGCCGTTCGGATGTAGTCGGATGCAAGGTTGTCCATCAAGTGGTTTTTCAGCAGAAGAGTCACCAGCGCAAAGCTGCCCACGAGATAGCAGATCAGCGGCAGTACCGAGTGGCTGATGATATCCAGGACCTTGCCGCCCAGAGAGAGTTCGCTAAAGTTGTAGCTCGTGAACCCGCTCATTGGAAACCAGTCCAGCGTGACTGAGAAATAGAGCAGTAATAGGGAGCCTAGGGCGTAACCGGGGATGGCATATCCGACAAAGATGAGAATGGAGGTGACGTTGTCGACAACGGTTCTATGCCGGATAGCTTTTAATATGCCCAGCGGTATGCAGACAGCGTATGTCAGTATCAGTGTGACGATCCCGTAATAGAGCGAGATCGGGAACCGCGCACGGATGACGTCCCAGACGGGTTCGTTGTAGCGATAGGACGTGCCAAGGTCGCCCTGGATCACCTTCAGAACCCAATTGCCGTAGCTCACCAGTACGGGTTTATCGAATCCGTAATACTCCCGGAGTTTCTGCAACTGGTCGTCGGAGAGTGCCATGTCGTGTCCTGCAACCTGTTCCACGGCGATACCGCCTTGCGCATCAAGTTGCTGACTCTCTGCGATTGCGCGTTCCAGTGGTCCACCGGGCACAAATCGTGTGACCACAAATACGATGACTGTGACCCCCAGCAATGTGGGAGGGATCAGCAGAAGTCTTCGAATGAAGTAGTCGCGCATGGGTTCGCCTGGCGGCAGCGGTCACGGGTCAGCGGGAAAGTTTACAAAGTACGCCCGCTCGGGCATAGACCGCAATAGACCGCGCGTCTGCGAGGAAGGTTCCGGTGATGGTGTCCCCGGCGGCGCTGGCATAGCGCTGACAAGGTGACCATGTTAGCGTCCGCGTCGGAGGTAGTTATGCAGATTACAGTTCGGCACCGGCAGGAATTCGTGGAACAGGGTTACTCCCTCCTCCCACGGGTACTCGATGAAGAGACGCTCACCATGTTGCGCGAAGAATGCTCATATTTTGTCGGTTATGTTGATGGCAGCATGAAGGCTCGTGGTCGCGAGACCTACGGGATCACACATCGCGGCAAGCGATACTTCATCAGCGGTCGTTACCGGGAGAGTCGGCGATTACCTGGGTTTCTGTTCGGACAACTGATGGCGGACATCACGAGCGCCTTCCTCGGCGATGAATCCTATCTGTTCGTGGAACAGTGGGTGGTCAAAGGCGCGGAGCAGGGTATGAAGTTCGCATGGCACCAGGATGGTGGTTATGTGAAATTCTCTGATCCCAAGACGAGACATCGACCCTACCTGACCTGCTGGTGTGCGCTGGATGACATGAGTGAAGACAACGGAACCATTTTTGTCATGCCCCACGATCGTGCCAATACACGCAACCACATATTGCCGCACCGGGCTGAGCCCGATACGAATGACCTGGTGGGCTACGAAGGTAGTGATCCCGGTGAACCGATTGAGGTACCCGCGGGCAGTGTTGTGGTGTTCTCAAGCACTACTCTGCATCGAAGCTCTGCCAATACCACGGAAGCACCCAGACGTGCTTACCTGGCGCAGTACAGCGGTGAGGTCATCCAGCGCTCCACGGGCGGTGCGTGGGCCCATGCGGTGCCTTTCACGAGGTCCGGGCAGATCATCTATGAGCCGGGTGCGGATCATGGCCCGTCGGGTTTGAGATCGCCTGAACTCGAGTGAAAGTTCGCTTACTTTTCCCGGTTTGCAATGTAATCCGCGAGGTACTTCAGCCCTTCGGGAGGCGACTGAGCCATCGCGGATAGCGCCTCAACAGCCGCGCCATAATGAGTCGTCAATTGGCGGATGGATTCGTCAAGACCCAGCAGTGTGACGAACGTTGATTTCCGGTTACCTGCGTCCGATCCCTGAGGTTTGCCCAACGCCTCGGTTGACTGGGTCACGTCCAGTACATCGTCCTTGATCTGGAATGCGAGACCGATGTGATGACCGTACTCTACAAGGCTGGTGGTGATGGCTTCCGACGCGTTTGCGGCCGCCGCAGCCATGAGCGGTCCCGCACTGATGAGTTTCCCGGTTTTGGCGGCATGCATCTGCCTGAGTTCCTGTTCAGTGAGCGATCGTTGCTCACCAGCCATATCCTGGACCTGGCCGCCGACCATACCACCATGGCCTGCACCGGTCGCCAGAATCGAGACCCAATTGCGGATGATCGGCGGTTCAACCGGTGCTTTCGCCAGGATCTCAAAAGCCATGGCCTGTAAGGCATCACCGACCAAAATGGCGGTGGCCTCGTCCCACGCGACGTGAACCGTAGCCCGTCCCCGGCGTAGGTCATCATCATCCATGGCAGGCAAATCGTCGTGGACCAGCGAATAGGTGTGCGTCATTTCAAGCGCGGCTGCTGGATAGTCCAGAATATCTGCGGGCACACCCAGGGCCTCGCCGGTTGCGTAGGTCAGCAGTGGTCGAATGCGCTTGCCCGCTCCCAGCGCTGCATACCGGAGTGCCTGATGGAATTGATCCGGTGAGTCCGGCAGCTGTCCTGCGATGAACCCATCAATGCGTGATATGTAGCCGTCAACGCGATCAACGAACTCGGTGGATTCTGGTGGTTCTGCTGGCGACAATGCGGTCTCGTCTCAGTGAAGGTAAACGTTGGAGTGAACTTGCAGTAGCAGGTCCAAATGAAAATGAAGTGAAAATAAAAGTGCAGTGAGTGTACGGGAGCGATGCTGGCGACAAAAGGTATGGGAACTGATCCGTGTTATTTCGGAATGATCAGATGCTCCCGTACAATAGCGGAAGAACACGAGCGGAAGAACACGCCTGTTCATGTCTCTGGTGCGGGTCACCCAAAGTGCTTTTGCAGATACACAAGATATACAAGAAACTCGACATGGAATGGATGCCTCGGATGAACAGACGTGGGTGATACGGTTCGCGTTCAGACCAATGCCAACGTGGCGCTGGTCAAGTACTGGGGCAAGGCGGATGAGGAAGCCAACCTGCCGGCGACGGGTTCTCTGTCGATCAGTCTCGCAGCGTTGACGACAACCACGTTGATAACACGTGCGAAACCGGGACTCAGGGACCAGATTTCGTTGAATGGTGAGAGTTCCGGACCAGGGGTCGATCGAATTTCATCTTTCCTAGATCGAGGCCGTCAAATCTACCCCTTTATGGGGCCTGTAAAGGTTGAGTCGACCAACGATTTTCCGACCGGCGCTGGACTCGCTTCGTCGGCTTCAGGTTTTGCGGCGCTGGCGATAGGTAGCAATGCGCTCTTTGATATGGGGCTGGACGGATCGGATGTATCACGTCTCGCACGCCTGGGATCCGGCTCTGCCGCTCGTTCTGTGTTTGGGGGCTTTGTTGCGATTGAGCTTGAGGGAGATGGTGCGGCGAAGCCGATCGAGGTTGACCCGAACAAATGGCCACTGACCGTGTTTATTGCCGTAACGGACTCAGCCGAAAAGTCTGTTGGGTCCACGGACGCGATGCGTAGGACCGCGGACTCTTCACCTTTCTATCAGAGTTGGGTTGATCGGCATCCGGCCGATATGGCGGAGGCCCTTCGGTCGATTGAGGCATCTGACTTCGACGGTCTGGCTAACGTCAGTGTCCGGAGTTGCCTCAACATGCATGCCACCATTATGGGGTCAAGCCCTCCTATCTTTTACTGGAATCCCGGTACACTGGTGGTCGTGCAAACAGTTGAACGATGGCGCGAAGAGGGACGTCGTGTGTTCTACACCATCGACGCTGGTCCCCAGGTGAAAGTCGTCTGTCATCGAGATGATGCCCATCAGTGCCGCGACGAATTGCACTCGTTGTCGGGGGTGAGGACGGTCATTGAGTCTGGAATCGGTGGTGAACCAGCGGTGCAATGGCGGTGAGTATTCGGGTGGTGAGTGAACTGGTAAGTGTGCTGGCGGCGAACGGTCTGGCGGTGAGTGCATCGGCGCCAGGCGGGCGCCAGTGATCCTGTCGTCTGCACCTGGAAAACTGTTCCTCTCAGGCGAATACGCCGTCATGGAGGGCGCGCCGGCACTGGTCATGCCAGTGTCCCAGCGAGCCATCGTCTCGCGTGAGGAAGGCGACGACTGGCGGACGCGGGCGGATCGGGATCTCGCGTTGCCCTACCATGAGATCCCGCTGGTCAAGTCTGTTTGCGACGAACTCAGCCGTCGGAATCTGTCCTTTACCGAGCCAGAGGGAGGGTTATGTCTGGACACGCGCGCCTTCTTTACCAAGACCGAGGTTTACCATGAGGTCACAAAGCTGGGGCTGGGTGGAAGTGCGGCGTTGACGGTAGCCTTACTTAAGGCGCTGTTCCCAAAACCAGCGAATTGGTCCCAGTACGAGTACCTTGTGCTCGCGATGGCTTGCCATCAACGGTTTCAGGGCGGGCTTGGCAGTGGCGCTGATGTGACGGTGGCTGTGCTGGATGACCTGGTGCGTTTTCGAATAGCTGAGGAACCCGTGACAGCCCGGCTACCATCAGGCCTGGCCTTCGGATTCGTGTGGACGGGACGGGGCGCCGGCACTGTTAGTTATCTGGATCGTATGCAGCAATTCAAGGTGTCAGATCCAGGGCAATACAAAGCCTTGATGCACCCGCTCATTCCCATTGCGACAGATCTGAGCCGGCCTGGTATCGGTGAAGACGCGTTTCGACGAGGCATTGCCGAGATGGACAGTTGCCTGAATGCGCTCAGCGAGCGCTCGACGGGATTCTACACCGACATTCACGTAGAATTACGCGACCTCGTAACGCGGTCAGGTGGCGTCTATAAGCCGTCTGGTGCGGGAGGGGGGGACTTCGGCATGGTTGTGGCGACGGATGCTGATCACCTTAAAGAACTGAACGAGATGCTGGCTGCCACCGGCTTCCGAGCCGATCTGGTGTCCACCGATCGATTTATGCAGGAAACAGAATGAGCAAGGCCAGATTCCCCGGATTCTACAAGCTGTCTGTAGAAGAACGTCTGGAGGTAATCCGTCGACATGGCTGGCTGGCTGATGACGATGCCAAGTCACTGTCCGCCAGTGATCATGTCCTGGTACCTGAACTCGCGGACAAGATGATCGAGAACGTGGTGGGTGTCATGGGCTTGCCCATGGGTGTCGGTCTTAATTTCGTGATCAATGATCGTGACTATCTGATTCCATTGGTGGTTGAAGAGCCGTCGATTGTTGCTGCGCTGTCGTCTGCGGCGAAGACCTTCTCTTCCGGTGGCGGTATGACCGCAACGGCGGACGAGTCCCTTTTGATTGGTCAGGTTCAGGTGGTGAATCCGCCGGACCTCGAGAATGGCGAGCTTCAGGTGCTTGCGAGCAAAGCGGAGTTGCTCTCGAAACTCAACGCGTTGCACCCGAACATGGTCGCGCGGGGTGGTGGTGCACACGATATTGAAGTCCGCACATTTCCGCGTTCACCCGATAACCCGCAGATGCTGGTAGTTCATCTGCTTGTCGATACCTGTGACGCGATGGGCGCCAACATCATTAATACAATGTGTGAGGAAATCGCGCCTGACATAGAAGCGCTGACGGGAGGACGGGTTTTCCTTCGAATACTCTCCAATCTCACCGATCGCGCTCTGGTCCGGGGATCGGTCACGGTGCCAACGGATCAACTTTCTGGCAAGGGCTACACCGGAGAGGAAGTCCGTGACGGGATTGTTCTTGCGTCCCAGTTCGCGAGCATTGATCCCTATCGTGCCGCGACGCATAACAAAGGCATCATGAATGGCATTGACTCTGTTGCGATTGCGACAGGGAACGACTGGCGAGCCATCGAGGCGTCCGCACATGCCTACGCGAGTCGGAGTGGCCGCTACACTGCCTTGACCCGATGGCATGTCACAAACAATGGAGACCTCCGGGGCGAGATTGAGATTCCGTTGAAGGTAGGCACGCAGGGCGGATCACTGCGCGCCAATGCATCCGCGAACATAGCGCACCGAATGCTGGGTGCGCCCAGCGCGAAGGAACTCGCTGAGGTGATGGCGAGCGTCGGTCTTACACAGAACTTCGCGGCAGTGCGCGCATTGTCCACGGTGGGGATTCAAAAGGGTCATATGTCACTGCATGCGCGCAGCGTTGCCCTGTCAGCGGGGGTCCCTCAGGAACTTTTCGAAGAAGTCGTGTCGCGACTGATTGAGCAGAATGATATCAAGGTTGAAGCGGCCCGAGTGATAATGACTGAGCTTGACGGTGACGTGTCGTCCGCACGCGGTGAAAGTCGAAAATCAGGGAAATATCAGTCGCCTTCGTCCGGCAAGACCATTGCTAGATCCTTTGGGAAAGTCATTCTTTTGGGCGAGCATGCGGTGGTCTATGGTCGTCCGGCGATCGCCGTCCCGATCCCTGATGCGGTCATCGCAGAGGTTATGGACTCAGATTCACCGCCGGAGATTCATGTTCCCGCATGGGATATTGATGGGCAGCTGGAGCATACCAATTCAATCTGGTGGTCTGCGGTCTCTGGTGTGTTTGAAGAACTGGGTGTCGCTGGCAAGCGCTTCCTTGTGCATGTACAACCGAATATTCCTGCGGCGATGGGGCTTGGTGGATCCGCGGCCATTGCAGTAGCGGTGATACGTGGCGTCGATCAGCATTTTCGCCTAGGACTCAGCGACGATGAGGTGAATGCGATGGCGTTCCGCTGCGAGAAAGCGGCGCATGGGACGCCTTCAGGCATTGACAATACGATAGCGACTTTCGGCAAGCCCTTGCTGTTTCGATCAGGAGAGCATCCGACAGTCGAAGCGGTTCATTTCGAAAAACCCATGAAACTGGTGATTGGAATATCAGGTCAGCCCAGTTTGACGGTGGATATGGTCGCGGGTGTACGTGAGCGATGGCGCAGGAACCATAGTCTGTACGAACAGCTCTTCGATAACTTCGAAATGGTGGCTAAAACGGGACTTGCGGCTATCACTGAAGGCGACTATCGGTCGCTGGGAGATATGATGACGGTGAACCACGGTTTACTGAACGCCATCTCTGTTTCCAGTCCGGAGCTGGATCGAATGGTTCAGCTGGCTCGAACCGCGGGTGCGTTGGGCGCGAAGCTGACAGGCGCCGGCGGAGGAGGTTCGGTGGTTTGCCTTTGTGAAGACGATGCGCACGGTGTCAATGTTGCTGGTTCTCTGGCGCGCGCAGGGTATCAGGCCTTGCAGGTGACGGTATGACAGAGCTCATGCCGGTGGTGTCTTCGGACCAGGAGGCACTGATCCTGGTCGATGAGGAGGACCGGGAGATCGGGTCTCAAAGCAAGCTAGCTTGCCATGAAGGTGACGGTGTACTGCATCGTGCGTTTTCTGTTTTCCTGTTTACCAAAGATGGCGAGGTGTTGTTGCAGCGGCGTAGTCCGGCGAAGCGGCTCTGGCCGGGATTTTGGTCCAATGCCTGCTGCTCACATCCTCGAATGGGTGAGGTGATGTCTGAAGCGGTACAACGTCGTATGCATCAGGAGCTTGGAGTTGCCGCACAAGTACAGTGCGTCTACAAGTTCATCTATCAGGCGTCATTTTCCGACGTGGGATCTGAACATGAACTCTGTTCGGTATGGGTTGGCGATGTCGATATGGCGTCGCTTCAGCCAAATACCAACGAAATTTCTGAGGTGCGATTGCTGAGCGCAGCGGAGCTGACCTACGTACTTGCGGCGAAGCCTGATGAGTTCACACCGTGGCTTAGGATGGAATGGACGCGGTTGACACAGGAATTCCCCGAACACCTTCCCACAGGTTGATGACGGATCAATGACAACAGAGACATTGATTGTGGTGCCGGCACGTTGGGGTTCGACGCGCCTCCCAGGCAAGCCGCTCGTAGAGATTGCCGGTCAGAGTATGTTGTCCCGGGTGGTTGATATTGCAAGAAGTGCCGCTGAAGAAGTGATGTTCACACGCCCGAGTCACCGGGTTGACGTGTTGGTGGCGACGGACGATGAGCGTATCAGTGAACACTGCCATGAACGATCTGTAGATGTGGTGATGACCCCGGAGCATTGTCCTACAGGGACCGACCGAGCACGCGAAGCGCTAAGAGCCAAAGACGATGCTGCCGACTATGTGGTCAATCTGCAGGGAGATGCGCCGCTGACGCCCGCGGACTTCGTCTCTGGTCTGATCCTGGGACTTGAGGACAGTGTTGCTGATGTCGCAACGCCCGTAGTCAGGTTGCGATGGCATGAGCTGGATCTTATGCGCGAGCAAAAGAAGGTGACGCCGTTTTCGGGCACCACGGTGGTTGTGTCCAATAACGGCGAAGCGCTCTGGTTCAGCAAACAGATTTTACCGGCTGTCCGTAATGAAAAGCAGTTGCGTGCGGATGTTGGTGATGATGGCCTGTCGCCGGTGATGCGTCATGTCGGTCTCTACGGGTTTCGCCGCGATGCGTTGGAGGGCTTTGTCTCGTTGAAGCCAGCTCACTATGAGCAATTGGAGGGGCTGGAGCAGTTGCGCCTGATTGAAAATGGCTATCGGATTCACTGCGTTGAAGTGGACTACCGAGGCCGTCCCGCGATGTCAGGTGTTGATAGTCCAGACGACGTAAAGCGGGCCGAGCGGTTGCTGTCGTGACCACATTGGTTATCGCCCGTCACGGCAATACGTTTGGTCCAGATGACGTGCCAACCCGAGTTGGTGCCAGAACTGACCTGCCGCTCGTGGAGAGTGGAAGGGCTCAGGCAGCCCGTTTGGGGGACTACCTTGCGGAGCAGGCGCTGGTGCCGGATCGTGTGTTTACGTCCACGCTGCAGAGAACTCGAGAAATGGCGAGGATCGCGCTCGAACGTTGCGGGGTTGACCGGGAACCTGAAGCCCTGAATTGTTTTGATGAAATTGACTATGGCCCTGACGAGAATCAACCGGAATCGGATGTTGTGGCACGTGTGGGACAGGCAGCCATTGATGCATGGAATCAACGCGCAGAGGTGCCTCCCGGCTGGCGTGTTGACCCGGATGACATTGTCGTCGAGTGGCGCCGTTTTGCTGACGGGTTGATTGAAGGAGGTGTCGACGTAGCGCTGGTAGTCACCAGCAACGGCGTCGCCCGATTTGCACCACATGTCACCGATGACTTCGAAGGATTTCTGGGGCGTCATCACCCGAAATTGTCGACGGGGGCTGTGGGCATCTTTCGACATGGTCCCAGAGATGACAGTTGGGTCGTCGATGGTTGGAACATCAGGCCGTGAACTGGTCCATGTGATGTTGTTTTGTACCTGGGGTAGGATGCGTTCGCCAGCATTTTTCAGGTTCACGATCACATGATAGGTTTCACAGAGTCTGATCCAGCGAACGCTCGGAATCTCACGCCCTTTCAGATTAGCGACTTCAATCGCGACGGTTTTCTATCGCCGCTACCCGCACTTAGTCAGGAAGAAGCGTCAGCTTCGCGGTTGTACTTTGATGAATTGCTTTCGACGATGCAGGGCATGAAGGATGGTCGGAATGCATATGCCATCATGGGCTATCACCATCGATGTCAGGGCATCTGGGACCTGGCAATGCACCCCACGATTCTGGGATACGTAGAGGACCTCCTCGGATCTGATTTTGTGTGCTGGACGTCGCACTACTTCTGCAAAGTGCCAGGCGACGAGCGCCGTGTACCCTGGCATCAGGATGCGACCTACTGGCCTGTTCGACCTACTGACACAGTTACCGCCTGGTTGGCGATTGATGACGTATTGGAGGATATGGGACCCATGCGGTTTATCCCCGGTAGTCATCGGCTCGGTAAAGTTGACTGGCAGCCTGCTGAAGGTGCGGTGGCGTTGCAGCAGGAAATCCCAGACGCGGAGCAACTTGGGGAGCCGGTTGATAACCTGCTTCGCGCTGGTGAAATTTCACTGCATGCCAGTACCCTGGTCCATGGCTCTCTTCCCAATACAACGAACCGACGACGCTGTGGGCTGACACTCCGGTACATCCCCTCTTCGGCGACTGTGAAGGAGGGCGCGGAACGGGTGCTGATGGATGCGGTGCCGTGTCGCGGAGATTCGGGTGATTGGCGACGGAACAGTCGTCCTGAAGGCGAGGATCTACGAATGATCCATGATGCGTATCGAGATTAGCGCGGGGATTGAAAGCTCTCCGTTAGGTCTCATCGATGCCAGCACCAATGCCAGGGTTCGTAGTCGACATTGAGAGGGTTGTTTCGGGGATATGAGAGAGTAAAACCGAATTCGTGGGCCTGTCGGGACAACCATCCAAAGGCGTCGCTTTGTTCAAAGCTCTCTTCCAGAGGTGGGTGTCCCGGAGTGGTCAGATCCAGCGCACAGCCGCTGTGGTGCTCGCTGAAACCGGGGATCGCCGAAACTCTTAGAATTTCGTCCATGCTCTGACCGCGCTCACGTTTTCGCTCAATGATCTGACATTGGTATGCGAAAGACCGAAAGGCACTTACAAGCTGGATTGTGACGTCCTCCCCTTTGGCTGCGGAGGATAGCCTTTGCCAGGCGGTCAACGTGCCTGGTGACATCTGAACGGGCCGATCATAGATATCCAGACCTGCGTCGACCACGCTCTGTTCTGGTTGGAAGGGCATTTTGCACGCTTGAAAGTGTCGTTTTTCAATCCCTAATGCGGTCAGTCGTTGTTGCGCTTGTCGGGGCAGCGTTCTCATACCGAGGCGGCGTGCGTGCCGTGCATTAACGTGGGAGCAACACGATGCAAGCCGCACGCGGATGACGTGCCTTGAGAGTAGCGCAGAATGAATCTGCATCTGTTCGTGAGTTCATTCCGCCGATCTGCAATCGATAGATTTCACGGTTGCCAGGTTCCGGAGGGACGATGCTTGCAGGACGGTCGAACAGGTCAGGCTCGGCATAACGCAGATCGGACACTAGTTGCTCTGCGGTCTGAACGCGGGAAAACGCGCCCAGCTGTACGCCAAATCCGTCTTCGTTCCTGATTTTCGATGCTTCGGATGTTCCGGACTCCGTGGGCCTGGGCAGTGCCTTCTGTGTGGGATTGGCTGGTCGCGGCTGGACGGCCGCCGGGGTGACCTCTTGTGGGAGACTCAGGTCCCATTTCTGCGACCAGGGAATCGTCGGATCACTCACCGCCGTTGTAGTTTCGATGGTCACGTTCAGCGCAAACAGCGCATCGTTTGCCCGTTCGAAACCACCTTCAGAGGCCAGTGTCAGCCAACGGATCGCTTCATCGCGATCCTGCGGGACACCTCGTTCCTCACTATACAAGGTGCCCAGGTGATATTGGGCTATTGAATAGCCTTGTTCGGCGGCTTTTTCGTACCAGTTCGCGGCCTCGCTCGAATCCTGGGCTACCGATTCACCATACTTGTACATCATCGCGATCACTGTCTGCGATCGCGCATCTCCTTGCTTTGCGAGCTGCAGAAACTCCTGGAATGCAGCGTTGAATTCCTGACGCTGGTAGGCCGCCGACGCTGATTCGAAGTCGGCGTATCCCACCGGCTCCACCAGAAGAAGCGCGAGTGCGGCGAAACATGCCGCTGGAAGAGCTCGAGTCTGCATGCCATCCATTATAGCTTGATTTTGATGGTTTCAGGTTCTGTTTATGCGATACGTTGCAGTGTATTTCGTGGCAACTTCTGCTAGTTTGGGCTGATACACCGAACCGGGTACTGGCGGCACATCAGGCGGTATCGGTCGGGATTGGGTGATGCAATGGGAGAATGGCAATGGCCAGGCGATCCAAAGCGGACAATTCGGAAGATGACAAAGACCGTGCCCTGCTTGCTCGCGTAGCGACCCAGGACAGGATGGCCTTTGAGTCACTCTACGCCAAGTACTTTTCTTCACTGTCGAGATACCTGACGCGGTTGCTTCGTCGTCCGGAGATGATCGAAGAGGTTGTGAACGACACCATGTATGTGGTCTGGCAGAAGGCCGGAACGTTCGAAGGACGCTCAAAAGTATCAACCTGGATTACGGGTATCGCCTATCTGAAGGGGATCAAGGCTCTGGACCGCCTGCGGATGGTCCCCGAAGACGGCGCACAGACGTTGTCTGAGGAATTTGATCTGGAAGATGCCAACGATGTCATTCAGAAGCTCGGGCTTGAGGAGTGGCTACGTTCCGGGCTCCACGCTCTCTCAGCGGATCAGCGGTCTGTGGTAGAGCTCACTTACTTTTCCGGGTTTTCCTACCAGGAGATCGCCGATGTGATGCAATGTCCTGTGAATACCATCAAAACCCGGATGTTTCACGCGCGGCGACATCTGGCGAAACTTTTACCGGTTTTGGAGGAACATACTCTAGTCGACAGAATCCCTGACGGGGTCCTACCCGGCAAGCCTGACGTTCATCGCAGTTCAGGTGAGGGTAAACGAAAGCCGGTGGGTTCCCGGAAACTCTAGGATGCACGCCGTTTCGGAGAGTTCAGGAAGAAGGGGCGAGATACGAGATAAACGGTACGTGGGTGTGAATTTAGGTCGCCGCAATCATCAACGCGTGCACAACAAGGTGCAGCAACTCCTGCCATGGTTGGTCAATGACAGCCTGTCCGCCGGAGAAACCAGCCTTGTGCTGGCGCATCTCAGGGAATGTGCAGATTGTCGCGAAGACCGTGATCGTTTGCAGTGCGTCGTTTCCGAGCTGCGAGACGAGACACCGGGTGACAGGGACTACAAACCATCGTTCCGTAGGCTCATGCGTCGAATCGAGCGATCAGCTCCCCGAAGTACTGGTCGAGAGACTGAAAACCGAGGTGTCGGCAGGTCTCGTCGTTCGGGTGTTTTTGCCCTCGCTGCATCGTTGGTTGTGGCGATTGGTGGGGGCGTGTGGCTCAACCGTCTGCCACCTGTAGATGAGTCCTTCGTCGCACTAAGCGATCCGAAGGTATCTGCCAGTAAGAGAATCGCAATTCGTATTCTGTTTGCAGATGATATTGAACAGGGTCTCATGCGTCAGGTGCTGATCTCCATGGACGCCAATATTGTCAGCGGACCGGACCAGGCAGGGTATCTCGTGGTGACGATTCCTGACGTACAAGATGCTGGCTCTCTGCTGGGAGGGCTTCAGGAACTCGAAGGTATCGAGCGTGTTGAAAGGTTTCCTGGCGTTTAGCGTCCTTCTCATTGGTGCGTGTACCACGGACCATCGCCTGCTCTCTAATGAGCTGGATTATTCGAAACGGGTCATATTTACCGTCCCGATCTCTCGAGATTCCCTGGATGAAGAAGCTTCTGTCGAAACCAACGCATCCCGCTCAGATGCTGGGATTGCAAGCCTCCTCAAACTCCATGGCCTGATTAAGATCGCACAGTGGCCGGTGCGAGCGCTCGGGTTGGATACAATTGTTGCAGAGATCACCGATGCCTCTGAGCTATCAGATGTAATCACCGCGCTGTCGGATGACGAACGGGTGGAGAGTGTTGAGCAGGTCTCGTATTTCGATCTGATGACGACCTACAACGATCCTTATTTCCCCATGCAGCAATCATCGGTGCCGCAGGAAGTGATCTCGCTCGTGCACAGTCGGTCAACCGGCGCCGGGGTCAACGTCGGGATCATTGATACTGGCGTTGATCGACAACACCCCGAGCTGGCGAACAGGGTTGTGCTGGCTCAGAACCACGAGATGGATGATCGTGGAGGTTTCGATCAGGATGAACATGGGACGACTGTAGCAGGCGTTATCTCGGCGACGGCGGACAATCATCTGGGTATTGTGGGTATCGCTCCGGATGCTCGGTTGATGGTGTTCAAGGCGTGTCGACACGAGGGATCAACTAATCGAGCGCGTTGTGACAGTCAGTCCCTTATCAGTGCGCTGATTGCTGTGTCTGAGGAGAAACCAGACATTCTGAATCTGAGCCTCGCAGGCCCTCGCTCGGTACTCATAGAGCAACTGTTGGGTATGATTGTTGCCCAGGGCACCCTCGTGACGGCTGCGGTAGACGCCAATCGAGGTCACTCGTTTCCAGCCGCCATGGACTCGGTGGTCGCGGTGGCCTCGCGGGTTGGCAGCGATCGATTACCGTCGGGTGGCGTGATTGCGCCGGCCACCGATGTGCTTACAACCACGCCAGGAGCAACCTACGCGTTCCGTTCTGGTAGCTCATTGGCGACTGCGTATGTTACAGGTGTCGCCGCGCTGATGAAGGCGGTGCAGCCCGGTATCAGTGTTGCGGCGCTGCGGTCCCAACTCAGGTCCAGTGTCGTAGAGGTCGATGCTGACGACAAGTCGGTACCGATGATTGATATCTGTCAGGCGGTCATCAGGGATGAAGTGTCGTGCGCGAGCTCGAGCGCAATTGCCTCGTTTGGGGATTAGCCTCGGGACACCCATGGGTGGGTGTACGCGCCCCGCACTGTTCTCATGCGAGTGATGTTGGAACCAGCGGCGATCGAAATCCGCGGAGAACTCATGTTCAGCTCGGATAGTCCGCCTTCAGCTTCGTGACGGTGCTGAGAAATTCCTGCTCAATGTCCGCCAGGATGGTCGCAACAGGTTTGATTTCACTGATTCGCCCGCACACCTGACCGGAAAGGGCGATGGCAGCATTCATATCCCCACCGAAGTAGAGGGCCTGGGTGTCCCCGAATTGGGGCATGACGTTTTCTTCGACATCGGCAAGTGACTCAGTGCGTGTTGTCCGAAGTGCTCTGAGGGCTGGTGAGTGGCGCTGATTCAAAAACACAGTATCTGTTTCACTTGCGTCGACGATCTGCTGTTTCCAGTTGTCGTGTACCGGGGACTCTAGTGCTGACACCATGCGTGTCCCGAGTTGGATGCCCTCCGCTCCCAGTGCGAATGCTGCAGCCATGGATGCACCATCGACAAATCCGCCAGCGGCGATGATCGGGACATCCACGCGTGAACGTATTAGGGGTAGTAAGACCATTGATGCGACGGGGGTGGGGCTTTTGAACCCTCCGCCTTCGCCACCTTCAACGATGAGACCATCAACCCCAGCATCCACGGCCTTGAGCGCGGCGGACAGAGTGGGTACCACATGGAAGACTGTGAGACCTGCGCTCTTTAGCTGCTCGGTGTAGCGCGCGGGGCTCCCGGCAGAAGTAGTGACAAACTGCACGCCTTCATCGATCACAAACTGCGCGATGTTGGGATCTCTTACGAATGCCTGGGCGATGTTCACGCCAAAAGGCTGATCCGTGAGGTGCCTCATCTGCCTGATTTCATTTTTGATGGCTTCGAGTTCACCGGATGATGTCTCGATAATCCCCAATCCACCGGCGTTAGAGACTGCAGAGGCCAGGGTTGAACGTGCAATCCACCCCATGGGTGCCTGTACGATGGGTAGGCGTGTGCCTGTGAGCCTCGTGATCCGGTTGTCGAATGTCATCCTGAACTCCCGTGCCCGGTTTTACGGACGAAGTACTGGTGGGTGTAGTTGATATTGCTCTCGACGTAGCGCTCACTCTGGAGTTCAAACGATTCATCCGGAAACGTAGGGAAGAACACGTCGCCGTCGATATCGACGTCCAGCGTTGAGATATAGACGCCATCAGCCAATGGTAGCGCGTGTTCATAGATTGCCCCGCCGCCGATAACGTATATGGGTCGGCCCTCGTCCACAGCAATAGCGATCGCTTCGTCGAGTGAGGCACAGACCGAACAACCGTCAAACGTCAGGTCCTGGCGCGTAATGACGATATTCAGCCGTCCAGGGAGCGGTCTGCCGATCGACTCATGGGTCTTGCGACCCATGATCACGGTCCCACCCTGAGTGATCTCCTTGAAGAGTCGTTGCTCTCCCTCGACCTTCCACGGAATATCATTTGCGTGACCGATTACACCGTTTTTGGCTCTGGCAACGACAATGTCGATATGAGGTTTTGTCACCAGTTCTCCGCCTTTTGTTACATTCGGTCGACAGTTTTGATGCCGAGAAATCCAAGCCCTTGTTGGAGGGTATTGGCCGTCATTGCCGCAAGTCGAAGCCGACTCTGTTGGATGCCCTGATCGGTCTGTTTCAGGATATGGCAGTGTTCGTAGAAGCTCATGAACTGGCCTGAGAGTTCGTACAGATAATTGCAGAGGATGTTCATCTGGTAGTCCTCCAATGCTGTTTCAATGGCTTCAGGGAATTGAAGCAGTTTGACGCCGAGATCAAGTTCCGCTGGTTCCCGTAGAGTGATCTTGCCACGTAGGTCTCCCGGGGTGACTCCAGCCTTTCTGAAAATGCTCTGTATTCGCGTATAGGCGTATTGGAGATAGGGTGCCGTATTGCCCTCAAAGGACAACAGAATGTCCCAGTCGAAAATATAGTCGGTGCCGCGGTTCTTGGACAGTTCAGCGTATTTCATGGCTCCGACGCCGACAATCTCAGCGATCGTGCGATGTTTTTCTTCAGACAGGTCAGGGTTCTTCTCCTTGACCAATTGATGCGCCCTCGCGACGGCTTCGTCGATGACATCGATCAGTTTGACTTCAGCGCCATCTCTGGTTTTGAAGGGTTTGCCGTCACTCTTCATGATGCTGCCAAAAGGCAGATGTCTGAATTCCTGGTCAGTCAGATACCCGGCCGCCTGCGCGACGGCAAAAACCTGTTTCAGATGCAGCTGTTGAGGTGCACCCACGACATAGAGCACAGTATCGGCCCGGAGTTTCTCTGCGCGATATCGAACCGCGGCCAGATCTGTCGCCATGTATGGAAAGCCACCATCGGACTTTCGAACGATCGCTGGTAACGGGTTACCTTCCTTGCCGGTGAACTCATCCAGGAAAACACACAACGCGCCGTCGGATTCCTCGATCAGCCCCTGTTGCTCCAGTTCCGCGACAACGATGGGCAAGTCATCGTTGTAGGCGCTTTCTGCATGGATGTCCTCTCTTGTCAGCGAGATATCGAGGCGTTTGTAGACTTCCTGACAATGTTGGATGGATTCTTCGATGAACTGACGCCACAGTTTCATACACTGTTCATCCCCGCTCTGCAGTCGGACGACATATCCCCTGGCGCGTTCTGCGAAGGCTTCATCTGATTTAAAGAGTTTGCTGGCGGACTGGTAGAAAACCTCAAGATCTTTCAATTCAGTTGAGATCTCTGTCGTGTGCAGTTGATCCAGATAGGCAAGGAGACTACCAAATTGGGCACCCCAGTCTCCCACGTGATTCACACGGGTGACTTGGTGGCCCACGGCCTCGAGGACACGTACGATGGAATCACCAATCGCGTTGGTCCTGAGGTGGCCAATATGCATTTCCTTCATCAGGTTCGGAGCGGAGTAGTCAACGGCGAAGTGTCGGGGCTCTGGGGACGGCAGCGACACGTCGTTTCCCAGCAGATCAAGTTGCTCAGCGATTGACGTTGCGTCGAGATGAACGTTGACGAATCCGGGTCCTGCCACCTCTAACTTTGCGGCCATAGGAAGATCCAGTGCTTCGGTAACCTTGGTCGCAAGCTCTCGCGGATTTGTCTTTGCGGTTTTGGCAGCGCCCATCACACCGTTGACCTGATAGTGGCCGAATTCCCTTCTCTGCGCCTGCTTGACGACGGGTGGACTATCCGTGACTCCCAGTCGTTCGAATGACTGGGCGACCGCGAGTTCGATCTGCTCTTTGAGGTTCATGATAAAGCGCGGCTGGCAAAAAGCGGAGCATACTACACGATCTGCGTGATGAAGGGACACCCATGGCAAAGGGTCACCATCTAGCCTGGCGATGAAAGTTGACGGTAGGTGTCGGGAGGACGTCCATCGATGGTCGATGTACAAAGGTTCACCCGTCGCTCCTATCATGTTAGGACAGGTGGGCTGACAGATCTTCTCTGAGGTTTTGGAAAGACCCATTGCTCATTAGGGCGATGTGACAGCGTCTGGTAGATCCTTTAAACAAAGTATCCAGATGATTGATGATTTCGCGCGGCGTCGAGTGCACGTGCGAACGGTGACTGACTAACGTCTGCATGTCCCAACCGATATTGGCAGGTTCAAGCCACAGTGTGTGGTCTGCTGCGGCCGTGGCGGCAGTGAGCTCTCGCTGATGGATGCCGCTCCTCATTGTATGGGACGCTGGTTCGATCACCGCAATCAGAAGATCGTCGGTTTGAAGTGATCGACGTAACCCATCCAGATCGCTCTCTATCGCCGTCGGGTGATGGGCGAAGTCGTCGTAAACGACAACGTCTTGGTTTTCATAGATGATCTCCATCCTGCGTTTTACCCCTGAGAATTCGCAAAGTGCTGCGCATCCTGTAGCAAGAGGTACGCCAGCGTGTCTTGCTGCCGACAGCGCGGCGAGTGCGTTGTGGAGATTGTGGCGTCCCCGCAAGTTCCAATGGACCATCAGTTCATAGCCGTTGCTGGTGACCGTGAATCGGCTGAAGTCATCAGATGTCGAAGTAATCGAAAGATCGGATTGAGGTAGTTGCTCAGCTTTATTTACGGATGGATGATGGCTGTCCAAGGGTTTTGCTAAGAATGTTTGGGTCTCTGTCCAACAACCCCGATCCAAGACATCCAAGAGATTGACGTCATCGTTTGGATGAATAATAAGGCCGTGTTCAGGGACTGTTCGCACCAGCTGATGGAATTGGCGTTTGATGTCCTCAAGCGTATCGAAAATATCAGCGTGGTCGAATTCAAGATTGTTCATCACGAGCGTCTGAGGGAAATAGTGCAGAAATTTGGAGCGCCGATCGAAGTAGGATGTATCGTACTCGTCGGCTTCGATCACAAAGAACGGGTGGGAGCCGTTTCGAGAGGACACGCTAAAATTCTGTGGCACACCGCCGATTAAGTAACCCGGTTCCATTCCAGCGTAGTCCAAAATCCACGCCACCATACTGGCAGTGGTTGTCTTGCCGTGGGTACCTGCGATCGCGATGACCCATCGGTCACGGAGTAGGTATGTGCCGAGCCATTCGGCACCGGATATGAACGGAATGTTGTGCCTGAGGAGATGTTCAACCGCCGGGTTTCCCCTACCCAAACCTGCGTTCCCGAGGATGACGAGATCGGTTCCTTCGGGAACGCTGGTATCGCTGTAACCCTCGTAAATCTCGATTCCCGCCGCTTGGAGTTGATCACTCATCGGGGGATAGATGTGTTCGTCACTCCCGGAAACCTGTGCCCCTGTTTCCTTTGCGAGTATTGCGATACTACCCATCAGGGTGCCGCATATTCCCAGGATGTGGATGTTCAATGACTCACTCCGTTGAGTTCGCTACTTGCTAGACCTCGTACCACGGCGGATGTTGCTGATTGGTTCATCGATGGGTGTCCCTTATGTCCCGGTATTTGTCTCTTAGTGGGTGTCCGTATCACCGTGATACGTAGCCTGTATCAATCCCTCGGACCCCCTTCATGGCTGTGCCCATGATAATTGTTGCAACACACAATATGACACCGCTCAATGCAAGCCCCCAGGATACTCCGTATACCTCGGACACCCAGCTGATCGGTAAAACACCTAACGGCATGAAGCCGTGCGACATCATATCGATGCTCATTACACGGCCCCGCATCGCATGGTCGACTTGTAGCTGCACCAGGCTTCGGTTCATCGACATATTGATTGAAGAAACAAATCCTATGAAGGCAATTGTCAGAAACGCCAATGAGAACGTCGATGAGAGTGCAAACCACGTAACGCCGATTCCCCATACAGCGCTGGTACCGAGCACCCAGTAACCTTTGTGTCGTGTACCGCCGAGTTTGGCCAATAGCAGCGCACCAAGGATCGCGCCGATGCCCATCGCTGTCATCAGCAGTCCCAGATCATCTGCGCCACCGAACAGAACGTCTCGGTTGAAAGCCGGGAGTAGTGTATTGATGCTCAGTCCGAACATGAACGGAAGGATAGATAGCAGAATCAGGCCACCCACAACAGGAGACCGGATGACATAGACAAGGCACTCGCCGATATCCGTGAGCGGATGTTGAGACGTTGCTTGTCGCGTAGGTTGACCATCGTGTTTGATCAGAAGGACGGAGACTCCCGACACGAGATAGAGCGCGGAGATGACGGCAAAGACACAACCCACCCCAAAGGTAGATGTCGTGTCACCGTCGGCCAGTAACGCGATCATGTATCCAGCAAGTGCCGGTCCAAGAATACGTGAGAGATTCCATGCAGCTGTGTTGAAAGCCATCGCGTTGAACATTAGGCGTTCACCGACGACTTCCGGGATTACTGCGGTCCGTGCGGGTATCGACAATGACATGACCGTGCCGTTCAGGAAACCCACCCAGACGAATTCCCAGAAACCAACGTTTCCCGTGAAGATAATCCACGTCATCACGATGGTGGCACCACAGTTGATGATTGGCGCCAGCCCGATGATGGGCTTCTTGGGGATGCGGTCCGCCAGAACTCCGCCTGGTAGCGAGAAGAGGAATTGAGGAACAATCGACGCCAGCGTTACCCAGGCGAGGTCAACTGCCGATGAACTCATTTCATAGACAAGCCAACCTTGTGCAACGATCTGCATGTTCATTGCGAACGCAGATCCAAACATACCGATCCAAAGGTACAGGTAGTCACGAACTTTGAGGGACGCAAAAAGGGAGCGATCGTAAGACGCTTCAGAGAGCTCCTCGAGCTCAGCGGCGGTGTTCAACTCATCTCCAGAAGCACTACGAGCGTTAGTATACGTTCTTCGCTGTTCCCGGGACACCCACTGGCATATGATCAGCTAACCCGTGCCCGCCTATGCAAGCGTATTCTCCGCACGGTGAGAGCTATGACTGATCGAGAAAGAACGTGGGAGTGAAGAAGAGACGCTTGAACGAGAGACGTGATGGATGTTCTGGAGTAGTTGTCGTGCCGGTCGTTCCTTAGACCCTTCTCGAGGGCCAACGCGATCATGGGTATCCCCGCGGCCGCTACGACCTAATCATGGGCGTCCCCACCATCGGAGCAACCCTTCAGGCGATAGATGGGTGACAGGAGAACGGCGGTAGTTTCGCGCGGTATCTCTCTGCTCCGCGAGCCTCTGATCGTGTCTACGTTGGTGTTTAATCTGACCGATCTTTGCCGGTTGGAGCTGAAGCGTGGGCGTAGAAGCTCATTTGGTCCAGCTCTACCTGTACGACAGGATCGGACTTGAGATTAAGATACCAGTCAGGCTTTGTGTTCTTGGTTTCATTGGTCGCAACGACCAAATAATCCTGGTTCACTCGCTGGTATGAAAGTGCGTCTGTTTGATGCCCGCCGTCATCTCTGGACTGCGTGATCAAAACTAGGCGCGCGGTACTGGCCTGACTCATTGCGCTCTCCTTTTCGCAAAATCACACGGCTAATGCACCGAAACTAACTGAGAAAGGGGGCGAAGGCAGCTGAAACAGGGCGAAAGGTCGGTATTTTCGGACCAAGTGCCCTGTGGCCCCCTTAGTCCGGGAGGGCCAGAACTCTCTTTGAGATAATGTTCATTTGGACTTCATTCGTGCCACCGTAAATAGTTACGGCGCGATTGCTCAGCCAATTCTTGGTTGACTCAAGTTCACCGGGATTGAAGCCTTCCCCTGACCATCCGAGACCCTGGGTACCCATGATGCTTGATTGCAGTTCAGAGCTGCCTCGGCTCAACGTTGAACCGACGAGCTTGAATATTGATGTGGCGGCACCGGGTGTCTGACCAGACTGATTTTCAGCCGCTGCACGCGATGCGGTCAGCTGGAATGCTCGTTCGGTCATCGCGTGTTTTAGGATTTGTTCACGATACCCGTCATCAGAAATTCGACCGTCATCCTGACCGACGTAGTGCTTGGCAAGCTCTGCCAACGGATTTTTTGGTTTTTCCGCACTCTTTTTCTTTTTCCCTCCAGCCCCGGAAAGACCACCGATTCCAGAGCGTTCATATTGGAGCAGTCGTTTTCCGATGGTCCAGCCACGATTAAGTTCGCCGACCAGGTCTTCGCGTTTGGCAACCGCGTTGTCGAAAAATGTTTCACAGAATGGCGACGAGCCGCTGATCAGGCTGATTGGCTTGATGGTGACGCCTGCCTGGTGCATATCGAGCAACACGAAGCTAATGCCTTCGTGTTTCGACGCATCCGGATCAGTTCGGACCAATGCAAACATCCAGTCCGCGTATTGGGCACCTGAAGTCCATATCTTTTGCCCGTTGATGATGAACTGATCACCATCGATGACAGCTTTTGTCTGAAGTGACGCAAGATCTGATCCCGCGCCGGGTTCGCTGTAACCCTGGCACCATGATACTTCGCCGCTGACGATCCGAGGAATGTGACGCTGCTTCTGTTCTTCTGTACCGAACTCCAAGAGTGTTGGCCCGATCATCGTGAGACCCATTCCAGAAGTAGGAGCGACGGCACGAAGACGGGACATTTCCTGGCGCAAGACGCCGGCTTCTTCAGACGTCAGGCCACCGCCACCATACTCCTTTGGCCAAGTCGGTGCTGTCCAACCACGTTCTGCCATGCAAGTCAGCCATTGGCGTGCGTCGTTCGTATCGTAGATTTCGTGAGCATCCTCCCAATGGAAGCTCCTGGCGCGCATGCTTTCAGGACAGTTCGCTTCCAGCCATTCTCGGGTGTCTGATTGAAATGACGCGATATCGGACATAAGTGACTCCATCTTTAAGCCCGCAATACTAAATGAAAAGCAGCGAGGTTGGGAGATGTAGCGGTTGAATCTGATAGATAGATGTCCGGATCTCGTTTACGCTTGTAGGCTTCTCCCTTTGGTTTTCCCGCCTTTCGACCTCCAGCCTGGGTGTCCGCTTCCTCCCAGTGCTTCCCTGATGGGTGTTCTTGGAGGGCTGATGGGTGTCCTGGAGGACTTCTTGGAGGGTGGATGATTCCTGCGGAGAACTGCCGGCACGGTGCAAGGAGGCTGTTGGGTATCCTGAATTCTTGCCCTCGGCACGGGTCTCTGCGGAGGGTAGTGTCACGAACCAATGGCAACACGCGGTGTGATCCAAGATAATATAGGGAACTGCGAGAAGCGATTTTGACGAGTATCACGAACACATCAATGAACACCTCAAGAGGCTTGACCGCGTCGAGCCAGATCGTGGTGGCCTGGCTTCTTATTACCTGTGCAACCATCTTTGGCATGGTCATCGTGGGTGGTGTCACCAGGCTCACAGGCAGCGGTCTATCTATGGTGGATTGGCAACCCATCATGGGCATTTTACCGCCCATGAATGATGCGGATTGGCAGGCCCTTTTCTTGGCCTACCAGCAGTTCCCTGAGTATCAGCTCTACAATCGCGATATGAACTTGGACGGCTTTAAACAGATTTTCTATTGGGAATATGCCCACCGGGTGCTGGGTCGTGTCATTGGGCTGCTATTTTTTTTGCCGATGTTGATTTTGTGGGTGTCCCAGCAGCTGGCATCGTGGATCAAACCACACCTGGTGATTGCTCTCGTTTTGGGGGGGCTGCAAGGGTTAATGGGCTGGTACATGGTAAAAAGCGGTCTCGTTGACGACGCGCGTGTCAGCCACTACCGCCTGGCGGCTCACCTACTTCTGGCGATGGGGTTGATGGCGTACATCTATTGGTTGACGCTCCGTTCCATGGGTGTCCATCGGGGTATACAGCCCAGGTTTGCGGCTCAGGTTGGCACCGGCCCGTTGATGGGTGTCCCCGAGCGAGGGCTGCGCCCACTGGTCCTTGTGGTACTCGGGTTGTTGGGTGTCCAGCTGCTGTATGGAGCTTTCACGGCAGGAAGCCACGCGGGTTACGGTTACAACACGTTTCCCCTGATGCACGATCGTTGGATTGCCGAAGCGGTTATGCAGATGAATCCCTGGTGGCACAACCTCACGGAGAGTACGGCGACCATCCAGTTCATCCATCGCTGGTTGGCGGTAGCACTCGTGGTGGCGATCGCATGGTTGTGGTGGCGGGCGCGCCGGATCAATAGGGCACTCATGTGGAGCTCAGCGGCGTTGCTCGCCGCTGTGCTCGTCCAATTCATGATGGGTGTCCTCACACTGATCAAAGTTGTACCACTGGGATTGGCAAGTGCACACCAGGGAGGCGCCTGTGTGGTCCTGCTGGCGACCGTCCATGTGCTTCACCTTGTATTTTATGACGGCACAGCGAACGAACAGGAAGCGTCACATCAGGTGACTGTGGAATGAAGGTCTGCCTGGGTCAGATCAATACGACACCCGGTGACTTTACGGGTAATAGCGACCGAATCGTCCAGGGTATTCGTGCCGCTGACGAGGCTGGTGCGGACGTCGTGGTGTTCCCGGAGCTCTGTATTCCTGGCTACCTGAGCCAGGACCTGATGTACCACCCGGACTACGTGCGTCGGAACTATGAGGTCATCGGGGAACTCTGCGATCTCACAAAGACACTGGCCTCGGATCTGCACGTTGTCGTCGGCCATATTCAGAACAATAACGGGGCAGGCAAACCGTTCCTGAACGCCGCGAGCGTCCTTCACCACGGCGAGATCAAAGGTACGTACCATAAACATCTACTGCCGTTTTACGACGTATTTGATGAGCTGCGCTACTTTCAGCCCGGAACAGAGTTGCTGATTCTGGAGATCGCAGGACAGCGGGTAGGCGTGGCGATCTGTGAGGATCTTTGGAACGACAAGGGTTCAGATGACTACAACCATTTGACGAATCCGATGGCGCGATACCGCGACCAAGGCGTGGAGGTTATCCTGTCGCTGAATGCGTCCCCTTATGTCCATGACAAGGCCTGGCAACGCATCCGAACTATCGCGCCCGGTACCATGGATCTGAGCGTGGTCTACGTGAACCAATATGGTGGCCAGGACGGGCTTGTGTTCGATGGGCAGAGCTTTGTTCTTTCCGATGGCGATCTCGTTTTCAAGTCCGGCGACATCAGTGGTGACAGCTACGAGGTGGTGGATCTCGGGGCAGCGTCACCTACAATCGGTGATGTTGCTGACGAAGGAAACGCATCCGTAATCCGCAAGGGCAGCGTGCCGTTGTACGACCTCCTGGTGCTTTGCGTTCAGGACTATGTACACAAGAGCGGTTTCAGCGAGCTGGTGCTTGCGAGTAGTGGAGGCGTTGACTCTGCCCTAGTGTGCGCAATTGCCTGCGATGCGGTGGGTAGTGATCACGTCCACGCGATTCGACTGCCCTCGGTTTTCAGCAGCGATCACTCTCGCGAAGACGCGTTGTTGCTTCACCGGAACCTGGGTTGCTGGGATTACGAATTGCCGGTCGAACATGAGACGCTGGTCGACCGGTTTAACGAGCACATCAACGTACATCAGGCGCGGGATTCCAATCTTGTGACCCGGACATTTTCGGAGCAGCGTTACGGGGCTGTCGCCGACGAGAATATTCAGGCGCGTATCCGCGACCTAGCTGTGATGCATTTCAGTAACGCGTTCGGGGCGATGCCGTTGTCGACCGGGAACAAGACAGAATCCGCGTGCGGCTACTACACGCACTTCGACATGAACTTCAGTTTTGCGCCCATCAAAGACCTGTACAAGCACCAGGTTTTCGAGCTCGCACGCGTGCACCCGGGTATTCCAGATGCCATCTGGCAGAAGCCGCCCAGCGCTGAGCTCGCACCAGACCAGACAGATGAGGCGAGCCTGCTCCCCTACGCCGTACTGGACCCCATTGCACAGGCTCACATCGAGGAGTACGTCTCATCGTTTGAGGTGTTTACTTCCTGGGTGGATCAGAGTCTTGCAGGCGGCCAGGTGATTTCGTCGGAGCCAGAGGTCCTCACAAACTGGTGCTCCCAGCCAGCATCCTCCACCGACTATGAACGCATCGTGAGTCTGATCGGTCGGATGGAATACAAACGACGTCAGACCTGTCCGGGGACCAAGGTGAGCAAGGTGGCATTTGGCATCGGTCGCCGGATTCCCATCGTCGAGAAATGGTCTTGATCGACCTTAGACTGTCTGGATATTCCTCTCGGGAACGAGATACGCGATGCAGTCCTCGGCGGCAACGGTGGCGTCGGTCGTCGCCATGAACAGCATGACACTCACGGCAGTCGTCACCGTGTTTCCCGAAACTGCCAGGTAATCCGTGATCGAATCGTCAGAGTGATCCAGTATCACGGGTAGGTAGTTTGATGAGCACCAACTCAGGGTTGTGCCTACGGACAGTCGTTTGAAATTGCATTGGTCGATCCTGCTGATCAGGGTCAGATGTTCCGCATCGTTGTGAGTGACCATGCCAGCGCCGTAGCTCAGTTCTGCATCGGTCGCCAACAACAGCCTTCTGGGTTGATGCAGCAGGATTTGTAGAGGGTACGGAAGCGGGGTCATCCGCGCACACGAACCGCTTCAATGTTTCGAAGGCGATGTCATCGACACGAGGGCCCATCCAACTTCCGAATTCAATAGTGATCACAGGTCCTCGAGCCACAATCTGTTCAAGCAACGTGCGTCAACACGACCAGCCGGGGACTGAACAGCGTAGACCACAGTCTGGTTTCCGGTGTGTGATCAGCCGTTACGCAGAATGGCTCACTATGGGAGGACGTGTTGTGGGTATCAATGACAACTTCTGGTTCCAGCGACCGTAAGTATTGCAGTATGGCTGCTGCGAGCTGACGCTGAGGCGTATCAAATGGTGGTGTGAAACAACGATTGAGGTCTGCCTCGGTCTGGAGGTGGTGATGGTATAACAATGGCCCTGTCTGGGCGGCGTCAATGCTCGCTACAATGATTGCGACATTTGTACTCGGAACCACGCCTTCCCGAATGATCCGATAAATCGCTTTGAATCCTGAGGGTTCATTCGAGTGAAGGAGGGTCACGACGGCCCGCGTTCGAAGGCGATCCGATCCTTCCAGATGAATCACACTCGCACCGGGCAACGAAAGGAGTGCGGTGCGAAAGTCACTCGACGGTGCCAGCTGATCTGCGTCGACATGGTGAAGTTGTGGTGACATGGATGTCATGGCAACGTCTTTGTGGCGGCGGTTCGCGTGTACAATCAGTATAAGACTGTTCTCTTCGTGGGATATTGCGTCACATGGGAAAACCTCGATCAGATGATAATGACTTCTCGCTGGGAATTGAGGAGGAGTATCTGCTGGTGTATCTGGAGACCGGAGAGCTTGCAACAGATCCATCCAGGGATCTGATGCTGGCCTGCAGCCGTGAGCTGGGCCAACGGGTCAGTCCCGAACTAATACAGTCCCAGATCGAAGTCGGCACCGATGTATGTCAGACGGCAGGAAATTCGAGACGTCAGCTCATTGAGTTGAGAAAAAAGATCGCTGAAATCACAGGGCACTATGGCCTTGCGCCGATCGCCGCGTCTACTCACCCCTTTGCGAGGTAGTTGGATAAAAAGCAGACTGATAAATCAAGGTACGTAGCACTCACGCGGGAAATGCAGGGAGCTGCATGTCGTTTGTTGATCTGCGGCATGCATGTCCATGTGGGGATTGGGCAACCTAATCTGCGGATTGATGTTATGAACCAGCAGCCATATTTTCTGCCGCATATGCTTGCGCTGTCGTGTTCTTCACCGTTCTGGGAGGGGGCAAATACCGGACTTAAGAGTTGCCGGCTGACCGTGTTTGACGGATTGCCAAGAACCGGGTTACCTCCCCAGTTTTCTTCGTTTGCGGAGTACGAACGTCAGATGGGGTTGCTCCAATCGACAGGTGTCGTTGCCGACGGCTCCAGCATCTGGTGGGATCTCCGCCCCAGTGCGCGATTCCCAACGCTGGAGACACGCATCATGGATGTCTGTACTTCGCTGGACCACGCTGTGTCCCATACAGCACTGACCCAGTGCCTCTTGAGATTCATGCATAGAACGAGCCGCGGGAGCATGCGTTGGCGCGTCTACGACAATTCGTTGATCTCTGAGAACCGCTGACGTGCGATGCGATACGGCATTGATGAAGGCATGATTGGTTTCGGAAAGAGTCAGATCACGCTGTTCCCCGAGCTGTTGGAGGAATTGATTGAAATTTTGTCACAGGATGCGCAAGCGCTGGATTGTCTCGATGCCCTGACTGGACTGCGTCAGATCATGGTGCAGGGAACCAGTGCACATCACCAGTTGCACAGGTATGGTCGTCCGCTCTTCGAAGACGATTCGCGGGACAAAGCACTTCGCAAGGTCGTTGCCTGGTTGGTTGATGAGACAACGGGAAGCTGCGTCTGACCGGTAACAGCTAGCGGCGCCCCTGCGATTTACAGATAATACGCACGCGTGTGGTCGTCACCGCGCCGATGTAGCAGTTGCTGAGGTGCGCCCCCCGACCTTTCATTTCCTAACACACAAGGACAGATCATGGCTCCACGGAACGTCTTTTACGCTCAATCAGGTGGTGTCACCGCGGTCATCAATGCGACCGCCTGTGGGGTCATTGAGACGGCGCGCGGGTCCAGACGTCTTGGCAAGGTCTATGCGGGGCGTAACGGTATCATCGGTGCCCTTCGTGAAGAACTTATTGATACGTCCAAAGAGAGCAAGGCGACCATTGCGGGGCTCCGGTATACACCTGCCGGTGCGTTCGGGTCCTGTCGTTACAAGCTGGCGAACGCGGATGACAATCGTCGTGAATACGAGCGATTGATTGAAGTATTCAAGGCACACGACATTGGCTACTTTTTCTACAACGGCGGTGGTGACTCGCAGGATACAGCGAACAAGGTGGCGGAATTCAGCCAGGCGCAGAACTTCCCAATCACCTGTATTGGTATACCCAAAACCGTCGACAATGATCTGCCACTGACAGACTGCTGCCCTGGTTTCGGATCAGTAGCGAAGTATGTTGCTGTATCGACGCGAGAAGCAGGTCTGGACGTTGCCTCCATGGCGGAGTCTTCCACAAAAGTTTTTGTTCTGGAAGTCATGGGTCGTCACGCGGGGTGGATTGCGGCGGCCGCGGGTCTCGCAAAAGACTCGAGGAACGATCCACCGCACATCATTCTGTTTCCTGAAATCCCCTTCGTGCGAAAAGACTTTCTGAAGAAGGTGAAGGAAACCGTAAACAAAGTCGGGCACTGCGTGATCGTTGCATCGGAAGGCGCACAATACAAAGACGGAACATTTGTCGCCGATGCAGGTGCGAAAGATGTATTCGGTCACACGCAGCTGGGCGGCGTCGCACCGACACTCGTGGATATGGTCAAGGCGGAACATGGCTTCAAGTGCCATTGGTCCGTGGCAGATTACTTGCAGCGTGCAGCACGACATGTGGCTTCGAAGGTGGATGTTAAACAGGCCTATGCGGTGGGCAAAGCGGCGGTTGAATTTGCACTGGTGGGAAAAAACGCCGTCTTGCCAATCATTGTTCGAGACAAGAAATCCAAGCGCTACCGCTGGCACATTGAGGATGCACCGCTCTCGAAGGTGGCCAATGTTGAGAAGCCGTTGCCGCGCAGTTACATCACAAAAGATGGCTACGGTATTACCGCGAAGGGCCGCGCATACCTCGCGCCTCTGATCGAAGGAGAAGATCATCCGCCTTATCGCAACGGGCTTCCCGCCTACGTGAGCCTTAAAGGATCAATGGTGAGGAAGAAGCTTCCGTCGTTCGAGATGGATGGTTAATCCACGAAAGTGATAGTCCGGCAGGGTTCTGAGCGAGTGCTTGTCGCCCGGACACAAAAAAGCCGGACAATGTCCGACTTTTTTGGTTAGTCATGGTCGACGTTTACGTCAGTAGCGGTGCAATCACCAGACTGACGATGGCCATGACGTTGATCAGGATGTTCATTGCGGGGCCGGATGTATCCTTGAACGGATCGCCTACAGTATCGCCCACGACTACTGCCGCATGAACGTCTGAACCCTTGCCGCCAAGGTTGCCTTTCTCAACGTGTTTCTTGGCATTGTCCCAGGCACCACCGGCGTTCGCCATCATCAGCGCCATCAGGACGCAACCCAGTAGCGCGCCGGCCAGCATGCCGCCAAGGCTCTCACCACCGAGACCGAAACCAACCACAGCAGGCATCGCGATCGCGATCGCACCGGGCGGTATCATTTTCTTGAGTGCTGCCTTTGTGGCGATATCGATACACTTGGCGTGATCCGGGTCCGCCTTGCCTTCCATCAGTCCTGGAATCTCCCTGAACTGTCGACGGATCTCTTCGATCATTTCCATGGCTGCGTCACCGACAGAGGTCATGGTCATTGATGCAATGAGGAATGGCAGCACGCCACCGATAAAGATACCGGTCAGCACCTTCGGATTGGAGAGCTCGAGAGAGAAGTGCGGATTATTCGCCACCATCGTCTCTACGAAGGCTGCGATGATCGCGAGTGCGGCCAGTGCTGCAGCGCCGATTGCAAAACCCTTACCGATCGCTGCGGTGGTGTTACCCACCTCGTCAAGGCCGTCTGTGATTTCGCGGATGTCTTCGCCAAGCTCACCCATCTCGGCGATGCCACCGGCGTTGTCCGCAACGGGACCATAGGCGTCGAGGGCCATGGTCATACCCACTGTCGCCAGCATTCCAACAGCGGCGATACCCACACCGTAAAGACCGGCGAATTCGGTAGAAAGATAGATGATGGCGCTAATCCCGAGTATGGGAATGACCACCGATTGCATGCCAACGGCGAGCCCGGTGATCATGACGGTTGCCGTACCGGTTTTCCCTGACTCTGCGATTCGAATCACAGGACCCTTGGCAGTGTAGTACTCAGTCACGATACCAATCAGAATGCCGCCGGCGGTTCCGGCCACAATGGCACAGAAGACCCAGATGGAAATTCCGACCATCTCGGTCAGGAAGTATGCTGCGACGATCAGGGCGACAGCAGAAATCTGGTGTCCCATGCGCAGTGCAGTTTCAGGTGCGCTCCCGGACATACTGCGCACGATGATGATACCGATTACGGAACAGATCAATCCGACAGAGGCGAGTGCGAGAGGGAGGAACATCAGGGCTTCCTTGCCGCCGCCTGGTGCGATCTCTTCGATGCCGTAGGCGCCTGTAAAGGCGAGGGTGGAAGCGATAGCGATCGTCGCGATCATCGCGCCACAGTAGGACTCGAAAATGTCAGAGCCCATTCCAGCAACGTCACCGACGTTGTCACCAACGTTGTCAGCAATCACGCCCGGGTTTCTGGGGTCGTCCTCGGGAATGCCGGCTTCAACCTTACCAACGAGGTCAGCGCCGACATCAGCGCTCTTGGTGAAGATGCCGCCACCCACACGTGAGAAAAGCGCCACGCTGGAGGCCCCCATGCCAAAACCATGGATGGCATGAGCAGTGTCTGGATCGCCACCAAAGTACAGGTAGAGGAAACCCAGCCCGACCAGTCCGAGCGATGCCACGCAGAGACCCATGATCGAACCACCATAGAAAGCCACCGTCAGGGCGCCGGCTGCGCCATCTGTCTGTGCAGCGGAAGTGGTGCGGACATTGGCTTTTGTCGCAGAGAACATACCTAGGTAGCCCGCTGCGGCGGAACAGATCGCGCCGACTGCAAATGAAAGCGCGGTATTGAATCCGAGGGGTGAGAACAGAATGATGAAGAACAAGGGTACGGCGAACAGGGCGAGCATCAGGTATTCTCTGTGCATGAATACCATGGCTCCTTCATGAATTGAATCAGCGATCTTCTTGATCTTCTCGCCACCCTCAGAGTAGCGGACCATCAAAAAATAGATCACGAGAGCGACCAGGAGGCCGAATCCCCCCATGGTGATTGGCAGTGCATCAAAGCTGCTCATAACAAGTACCGGTTCTGTTTATTGGTTTTAATGACCGGGTAGGGTCACCGTCAAAGCGCGCATATTACAGAAGTCGGCATCCGGGGTGAAGTCACCCTGAGCATTGCGTGGATGCGGGATCAACCCTCGGTGAGCAGGGTTCTAAGGTCGATAATGGCGGCATTGGCCCTGGAAACATGGGAAGCCATGACCAGCGAATGGTTGGCCAGCACCCCAAGACCGCTGCCATTCAGAATAACAGGGCTCCAGACCGTGTCCTGGGTGGGCTCCAGTTCTCGTATAATCTGCTGAAGGCTCACCAGCGCATTTTTCTTCACCAACACATCGTGAAAATCAACCTCGATCGCGCGTAGCAGGTGGATAAGTGCCCAGGTTGTACCACGTGCTTCGTAGAACACGTCGTCGAGCTCAAAGTAGGGTGTTTTGACCTCTGAATCCCCGTTGGTCTCAGTATATTGGGATGCTGCGCTGTCCCCCGCCAGTGATACATCAAGCTGGCGTTTGCCCACACTGGCGCTGAGGCGTTGTGAAAGGCTGCCAAGTCGGGTTTCAACTTCAGCAAGCCAGGCCTGCAGGTTGTCTGCTCGTGCGTAGAACTGTGCGTCCTGCAGATTGTTGTCGCCAAGGCGCCCTAGGTAGGACGTCAGCGCGGCGATGCCCTGTTCGTATTCGCCTTCTGTATCCGGAAGAATCCAGCTGTTTGAGTCAAAGTAGAACTGGTTTTCAGCCGTGATCAGGTCAATATCCTCTTGGGATTGTGATTGAGATCGACTCAACGTCTTGCGCATGATCCGGACCATATCGCGAATCTGGACAAGGACGCCGAACTCCCAGTTTGGGACGTTATCCATCCACACACCAGGTGGCGCGACGTCATTCTCGAGGTAGCCACCCTGCTTAGCCAGCAGTGTATTGGCAATTTCAATGGTTGTTGCAACGGTGGTACTGCCAACCACAATGCGGGCGCCCATCGCCGATGTTCGCTCGTTTGTAACATCTGTGATGTCGAAAATGTGGGGTTCAGTATCCCAGATGAATCCCAGTACGCCGAAGAGGATCAGGAACAAAATCAGCGTAATGGCCGCTGCACGTCCGATGGTACTTGTGATCTTCGAGGTTTCGAAGAAATCGGAGACGCGAGTTTTCAGGTCCATCGTCAGTTCCGTAGGTGTATCAGTACAACAGTTGGATGTTAGCGGAAAAGGGTCCGCCGCATGAACATTCAGGGCAGATTGCAGGCAGATAACAGGAAAAATCCATACAACAGCGCTGTCAACGCGCGAGATGTGGTCAGCGATCTTTGCGGGGCCAGCGGATGATGATCGCGGGAGGTGCGCCGTATTCCATGGTTGCAGAGATCCGTAGATCGACTTTCTGGCTCAACTGCTGGTAGGTCCATCGTGCCGCTGAGTCATTGCTTGTGCGGATCCTGATACTGGCCTGCTCTGCCACAATTCGTTGACCCAGCGTAGCGAGCTGCTCCCGGAGGAAGGCGGAACGATTTCGCAGATCCGGTGGATGGATGTAGAGGTTCTCGGACACATATAGCTCGGCATTCGCGAGCCTCCTGGCGACTGCAGGAAGGTTGGGATGTTCTGGATCCAGTGCCCGAGCGTGCTTCAGCATTTCGCTTGCGGGATCAGATCGTTCCTGGCTGATCAGGTCGAGCGTGGCGGCCAGCAACGATTCACAGACGTCGGACCGCAAGAGTATTACGGTGTCGTCATCAGGTGATTGTTGCAGTGCCTGTTGAGTGAGATGTACCGCACTTGCGGGGAATGGGGAGACCAGATGCCCTTGCTCTGTTGCTTTGCGTGCTGCGGTGACCAATTCAACCACGGGTGTCGGGGTCGGGGCAGATGGTTCATGCGCTGTGGAGGCATCTGGTGGCGTGATCTCGATAGTCTCGCAGCTCGAAAGACCCAAGATAGCTAGAAATAGTAGGGGAATTCTGCAACTGGACACCCGGTGTCGTCGTAGGGTGAGGAGCGGGATTCTGGATACGTAACTGTTCACGGACGGTGTAACATGGGGGGATGTGCGGACTATAGACCTTAAGCATCGCGCATGGAAAATGGTTCGGGTCCCGATTCAGTCTGGCGGCAGTGCTGAAGACACAACATCCACCTATTAGGAAGGGTGCGAAAGGCAAAAATCGAAAAGGAAATTGACGAAACACGAGGCTGCACGGACGCGCAATACTAACGATAGATGAGCGATTGATGAGATTGGACCGCGACGACTCTTTTTGAGAGATCGAAAAGAGGAAGGGGACTGTCTGAAAAGATCTGATGGAATTGCGAATGAACAGGCTTATCAATTCAAATTGCCCGCGAATATCCTGGCACAGTGCCAGCGTGTTCACCGTGCTGCTGCTGATCGTACTGTTTCTGGCGGGTCGGACAGTGGCTGCGCCCCTGTCACTCGGGAAAAACGACTTCCTGCCGGTCGACCAGGCGTTTGTGCTGACGGGAGAGTTGCAGGATGACACCGTCAGGCTGCGCTGGTCGATCGCAGATGGCTACTATCTCTATCGTCACAAGCTGAGTTTCGATCCTTCTGTCCCGTTGAAAGGGCAACCCGGTATTGAAGACGGTGAAGAAAGAGAAGACGAGTTCTTTGGAACCGTCCAGGTCTATCACCACTATCTGGAAGTCACGCTGCCGGTAGAGACCCACCTGAGTGAGATGACGATCGATGTGGGGTACCAGGGGTGCGCGATCTCCGGGTTGTGCTATCTACCCCAGAAGCGCACCTTGCAATTGTCTAGGTTTGCACAGACAGGTTCCATCATTGGTGTCAGCAAACCCGTCGCCAACCTAAAGGGTTTGAAAAGATAAATTCCGGTAATGTGCTGCTAAATATCCTGAAATCGCATAGAATTTCGGTAAACGCGACCGGAACTCTCATGGCGGCGATACTCATACTACATGGCCCTAACCTCAATCTGCTGGGCACCCGTGAACCTGAACTTTACGGCAGTGAGACGCTTGACGATATCAACAAGCGTCTTGGGGCGCAGGCGGCCTCCTCCGGACATGAGTTGAATGCCCTCCAATCTTCGAGCGAAGGCACACTGGTGGACGCAATCCATAAAGCGAAAGCATCAGGGGTGGCATTTATAGTGATCAACCCGGCGGCGTTCACTCACACCAGTGTCGCGATTCGAGATGCGCTGCTTGGTGTGGAGATCCCCTTTATTGAAGTCCATTTGTCCAACGTCCATGCGCGTGAGTCCTTCAGGCATCATTCCTACCTGGCTGATATTGCCCTAGGTACGATCGCTGGCCTGGGGGCGTCAGGCTATGAATATGCGCTGGCAGCTGCGATCGAGCATATCGAGCGGGAGGAGCAGACGTAAATCAAGGTTGCAGGACCTCCCGAGAATAGTGTGGTCAAAAAAGCCGTTGGAAGGGCGCTGAAAACGTCCCAGAAAAGACCCGATAGAAGAAGAGATCACGTCATGGATATCAGGAAAATCAAGAAACTGATCGAACTCATGGAAGAATCGGATCTGAGTGAGATCGAAGTTCGCGAAGGCGACGATTCGGTGAGGATCAGCCGCGCGGGGGTACAGGCGGCGCTGATGGTGGCGCCGCCGGTTGCGTCCGTTTCTTCAGATCAGGTCCGGTCACCCGACACAGAACAACAGCCCGTCGCGGTTGAAGATACGCAGGGCGAACTCCTTCGAGCACCCATGGTGGGTACGTTTTATCTTTCCCCATCTCCCGGGTCTCCACCGTTTGTTGATGTAGGCAGCCGTGTAAAGGTCGGTGACACCCTGTGCATTATCGAGTCCATGAAGATGATGAACGAGGTGAAGGCTGAGGTTGCAGGGGTTGTTGAAGCGGTGCTGGTTCGAAATGAGGATGCTGTCGAATTTGATCAACCGATCTTCACATTGTCACACTGACCTGACGGGATGACGTCGTGATTAAACGACTGCTTGTCGCAAACCGTGGTGAGATAGCGGTTCGTGTCCTGCGTGCATGCAGAGAACTCGGGATCGAGGTGGTGATTGCGCACTCCCGCGTTGACGACCACCAGGCTTACCTTGCATGGGCGGACGATACCGTGTGTATCAGTTCACGCAGTTATCTGGATGGGGGTGCGTTCGTAGCGGCGGCTCAAAGCCGAGGTTGTGACGCGATCCATCCTGGTTATGGCTTCCTGTCCGAGAACGCCGGGTTCGCGGATCTCGTGTCTGATGGAGGGCTCATCTTTATCGGGCCGACGGGAGATCAGCTCCGTTTGTTGGGTGACAAATCTGCAGCGCGAGAGCGACTAACCGAAGTGGGTGTGCCGGTGCTTCCAGGAACCGCCTTCATCGAGGGGGAAGCCGACGCGTCTGCGGCGGCAGAGGAGATTGGTTATCCGGTGCTGCTTAAAGCAGCTTATGGTGGTGGCGGTCGCGGGATCCGTGTGGTTCGAGATTCAGGCGAGATGGCTGGCGAACTGGAGCAGGCACAGGCAGAAGCGCGAGTTGGTTTCGGGCGTGATGAGATCTATATGGAGAAGTATCTGACGAATCCTCGTCATATAGAGGTCCAGTTGCTGGGAGATGGAGCAGGGCAGGTTGTGCATCTGGGTACCCGCGAGTGTTCGTTGCAACGACGTCACCAGAAGGTTCTCGAGGAAGCGCCGGCTACGGGGATTGATGACGAGAAGCTCGCTTGGCTCTGTGACATCGCGTCGACAGCGGCTGCCGATCTTCACTACCGTAATGCTGGTACGTTCGAGTTCTTGTATGAAGCCGGTGAGTTCTACTTCATTGAAGCCAATGGCAGGATCCAGGTGGAACACCCTGTGACTGAGATGGTGACGGGAATAGATCTTGTGAAGGCTCAGCTGACGGTTGCATCATCGGGGGAGCTACCGTTCAGTCAAGACGACGTTGTTTTGCGTGGACACGCCATCGAATGTCGATTGAATGCGGAAACACTCGATATCGGTACCGGTGAAATTGCCCCTTCCCCGGGTGTGGTCTCGGAACTCTCACTACCGGCGGGTATTGGTGTCCGGGTGGACACGCATTTGCGTACGGGTGCAGACATACCTCACCAGTATGATTCCCTGATGGCGAAAGTGATTGTTGGTGGTGCCGACCGGCTCGAGTGTGTCGCGCGCATGCGTCGTGCGCTTCGGGAACTACGTGTCTCTGGTGTGACCACCAACCTGTCATTGCATCGACAGATCATGGCCAGTGGTGCTTTCGAGACGGGTAACGTCGATACGGGATTCATAGCGCAACTGTTATTCGACTGGCGTCGTCAACAGGATATGGACTGAGTCACCGAAACCGTGAAATGGCATCAATTGACCATGACGGTATCCAAGGCTGAGGCTGAAGAGGTTGAACAGTGTTGCTGGGACCTTGGTGCGGTGTCAGTGACGATGATGGACGATAGCGGGGTGGATCTTCTTGAGCCTGCACCCGGTGAAACTCCCCTGTGGGAATCCGTTAGTCTTAGTGGCTTGTTTGAAGAGGACGTGGATGTCCAGACCGTTGAGTTAAAGTTGAGAGCTCTTGGGCTTCAGGTTCACGCTGACACCATCCTCGATCAGGATTGGGAGCGCGCCTGGTTGGCGCGGTTTCGTCCGATGCGGTTTGGTGAGCGATTGTGGATATGCCCAACCGGATTCAGGGTAGACGAACCTGGCGCAGTTGTGGTGGACCTGGACCCTGGACTGGCGTTTGGTACCGGTACGCATGCAACAACGGCGATGTGTCTGGAATGGCTGGACGCGTCCATTCAGGGTGGAGAGAAGTTGCTGGACTATGGCTGTGGTTCAGGGATACTCACGATTGCCGCGGTCAAACTTGGGGCAGGTACGACAACGGCGATCGACAATGATCCGCAGGCAGTGACGGCAGCACGAATCAACGCAGCCCGAAACGATATTGAGCAGTCTGTGGAGGTTCTGGATAGCAAACAGCGGGTCACCTCAGACTTTGATGTGGTTGTTGCCAACATACTCGCTGAACCATTGGTAACGTTGTCCCGGAAAGTCAGTGGCGCACTGAAATCAGGGGGGCTGCTGGTGTTGTCGGGCATTGTGGAAAGCCAGGTGGCCTGGGTCTCCGATGCGTATACCAATGTGCGATTTGATGAACCTTTGGTCCGTGATGGATGGGTCCGATTGACAGGGCAAAAGCAGAAATGAGGTGCACATGCAGTCAGGTGATCTGATTACTCGATGCCCGCATTGCAATACAACGTTTCGTGTTACCGAGAACCAGTTTGAAGTTGCCGGTAGCGCTGTGCGTTGCGGCTCATGTCTTGAGATTTTTACCGCCCGCAATCACATTATCGAACTCAACACATCTGCGGCGCAGGAACACGATCCCCTGTCTGGAACACGAGATGTGCGCGTTGGGACTGATGTCGACGATGAAAGCGTGGAACCTACAGAAGTGGCTCTCGAATCAGGAAGTGAACTAGGCGGTGATATTCCCTCAAGCGAGGAGCCGTTGGTCCCGGCTAAGGACGACAGGGACGACGACTTTGAAATGTTCGCCGATGACCCCTTTTTCTCGGAAGACGATGACAGTCGGGGGGCTGGTCACGCGGGTGACAAGACGTTTGATGATGAGGATTTTATAGAGTCCGATGGTGGATTCTCCGAATTGGATCCTGATGGTGCCAACGCAAACAGCGTTTCGTTTTCCTCTGAGAGTGATGAGATTCGAACGCTGGATGAGATGTCGGTCATGGGCCTCGACATTGATACAGACAAAGACACTGACACTGACCGGGAATCTCATTTCGATGAGGCCGAAACAGGACCGTCGGACGAAATCACGGACGATACGAATTGGGATTCAGAGGAAGATCGTGATCACCGGGTCTATTCGCCGGATGATGAGGATACACAGGGAAAGTTGTTTGCCCTTAGTAAGGACGACACTGCTGTAGGAGGAGGTACTCCTTCACCACAAGATGTTCATCCACTGGAAGATGCAGCGTCACCCCAAGAGAATAGCGACTCAGGTTCTGCGACCATGGATTTTGAATCTGACTGGCCGCACCCTGAGGACGATGAGGATGAGGACCCGTTCGGAGAGGGCAGTGATTGGTCTGATGACGCGAAGGCCAGATTGCTTGCGGCGACAGATGACGGACGGGCGCCGGGCACGTTCTCAGCACGTGATGACGACGACCAGGAAGACATCGATGTTGAGCCTTACGGCGAAGCGGAAACTCTCGAGATAGCAGGGATCCATGAGGAAGAAAGGGTCCACGAGACAGAAAGCGAACCCGGTACAGAAGCACCTTCGTTTTCCGATCATCTCGATCACTATCTACAGGAAGTGACCGCTGGCGACGAGTCGGACAGTCGAGGTCAGGAGTCGCGTACTCCGTCCGCCTCGTCTGCCGAAGCGGCTTATCGCGCTGCAGAAGAAGCTGAGGACTTACCCTTAGCACCTTCCGGCGCGCCTGAAGAAATTGATGCCGCACACTTTGCTGAGCAGATAAAAAAGGCGCTTCAGGATCAGCCACCAGAAGATCCTATCGAGGACGTTGAGGAACGACCGCTTGACGATGTTCCCAGGGTTTCTGGCTGGTGGTGGTCTGCAGTTGTTGCGTTGACGCTGCTGCTGTTCGGACAATGGATGTGGTCGGATAGGGAGACACTTGCCCAGGACGAGACTTTGAGACCAGCCTATCTCAGCGTTTGCAGTGTCATCGGATGTGAAGTCTCAGCATTCAATGACCCGGACAAGCTCACGGCGGGTGATCTTGTTGTCAGACAGGTGCCTGAAAAACCTGGTGTTCTGCATGTGGATGCGATCATCAGAAATGACGCCGGCTTCCGTCAGCCGTTCCCGGTCGTCTACCTGCGTTTCAGTTCGGTGCGCGGCGATGCGCTGGCGGCTCGTCGCTTCGCGCCATCGGATTACCTGGCGGGCGAAATGAATGGGGTACGCATGATTCCTGCGCAGACAGAGGTTCGGATATCTCTCTCTGTTATTGATCCTGGTGCGGAAGCGCTGGGCTATTCGCTGGAACTGATGCCGGATGGTGTCCCATTCGGGTGACCGACTGCTGTGCCGTGCGGCCAATCCGATTGTTGCCGATGGCGACGATTGTTATGATGCTCGCTTGCTGAATACGACCTCCCTCTTGTCGAACGCCTGATGCAGATCGGTCCTTTTGAACACCCCAGTCGTGTGATCGTTGCTCCTATGGCAGGTGTCACTGACCGACCTTTCCGGGCGATGTGCCGACGCTACGGTGCCTATTGGATGGTGGGTGAAATGGTCACCTCCGATCGTCGCTTGTGGAACACACGAAAATCGTCGCTTCGAATGCAATACCACGATGAGCCTGGTCCCCGGTGGATTCAGATTGCAGGAGCGGATCCGGCGATGATGGCGGATGCGGCACAGTTTAACGAGTCTCAGGGTGCGCAGTTGATTGACATCAACATGGGTTGTCCGGCGAAGAAGGTGTGTCGCAAAGCTGCGGGTTCCGCGTTGTTACGTGATGAACCGTTGGTGAAGGAAATTCTGGATGCGGTGGTTTCAGCCGTCTCCGTCCCAGTGACTCTGAAGATTCGACTGGGCTGGTCCCGTGAAGAACAGAATGCAGAGACTGTTGCAGGTATCGCCGAGGAGGCCGGAATTTCGATGTTGACGGTCCACGGTCGTACTCGAGCCTGTCGATTTCAGGGCACGGTGGACTATGATGCGATCACCAGAGTGGTTGGCGCCGTGTCACTACCGGTAGTCGCCAACGGCGATATAACAGACGTCGAAAAAGCGCGAGAGGTTTTTGAAAGGACTGGCGCTGCCGGGCTGATGCTGGGACGGGCAGTTCAGAGCGCCCCATGGCTGCCGGTACAGATCGACCAGGCATTGACGGGCCTGGATGATCTAGAGTCACCTCACCTGGTGACCATCAAGTACGAACTCATCCGCCATATACAGGCGTTGTCAGTCTTCTACGGGGAAACCATGGGTGTGCGTATCGCGAGAAAACATGTTGGCTGGCAGGTGGACGATCGCGAATTGACGTCGCGCTTTAATCATCTTGAAACCTGCGATGATCAGGTTGCGCTGATCGCTGAGTATTTTGACGTCGGCCAACAGGCAGCGTGATGGGACCGGGTCCAGCCAACGACGAACCAGCGGCCGTTTCTTCGTCGAGTGGGGAGCGAACAGAAACGTTAGGACAGTCAGTGACTCGTGCTGTACAGAACTATCTGGGAGCGATGGAAGAACAGAGGGTAGACGACCTGTATGAGCTTGTCCTCACCCAGGTTGAGCGGCCTTTGCTTGAATGTGCTCTGCGGCATACTGGGGACAACCAAAGCCGAGCGGCTGAATTACTCGGCGTCAGTCGAGGGACTCTACGCGCGCGCCTAAAGAAATACGGCATGTTGTAGATCGCACCATTTCTGGGCGAAATGAACGGAGTAACAGGATGGATGCTATTCGAATCAGAACGGCGCTGATTAGCGTTTCTGACAAAACACACCTTGACGTATTGGGAGAGGCGTTGGCAACCCATGATGTGCAGGTACTCTCAACGGGTGGTACCGCTCGGGCGCTTGATGAAACCGGGGTTGCGGTGCAGGAAGTTTCGGAATACACGGGCTTTCCCGAGATGATGGATGGTCGCGTGAAAACGCTGCATCCGGTTGTTCATGGCGGTCTGCTTGGCCGAGCCGGAACTGACGACCAGATCATGGCGGATCACGGCATCACACCGATTGATCTGGTCGTGGTGAACCTCTACCCGTTTGAGTCCACGATTGCGAAACCTGGAACAACGTTTGCCGATGCAGTGGAGAACATTGATATCGGCGGCCCTGCCATGTTGCGGTCTGCGTCAAAAAATTTTGCACGTGTCGCAGTGGTCGTTGATGTTGAAGATTACGCTGCTGTTATTGAGGAGATGGCGCATCACGGTGGCGCACTTTCCCAAAACACCCGATACCGCTTTGCGGTGAAAGCGTTTGAGCACGTTGCGGCGTACGATGCTGCCATTTCGAATTACCTGTCCGCTCTGCTAGAGCCTGATGCGGCACCAGTTCGATTCCCGGGCTCTCTGACGCTTCAATACAGGAAGCTTGAAGACATGCGCTATGGTGAGAACCCACACCAGAACGCTGCCTTCTATACCCAGCGTGACCCGGTAGCAGGACAGGTGGCGAGTGGTGTTCAGATCCAGGGCAAGGCATTGTCCTACAACAATGTGGCGGACACGGATGCGGCGCTCGCTTGTGTTGCAGCTTTCGAGGAACCGGCCTGTGTCATCATCAAGCACGCAAACCCATGTGGCGTGGCGGTGGCAGATTCGATAAATGAAGCGTATCGACGTGCGTTTGCGACCGATCCAACATCGGCGTTTGGTGGCATTATCGCCGTCAATCGTGTCCTCGATGAAAAAACGGCTGCGGAGATGTGTTCGCAGTTTGTTGAAGTCATTGTTGCACCGGACGTTGAGGATGCAGCCAGGCCGGTGCTTGCGAAAAAGAAAAATGTACGTGTATTGACGGTGGGGGACGTGTACGCGGCCAACGTACCCCTCGACTTCAAACGAGTAGGTGGAGGTTTGCTTGTTCAGGAAGTCGATGCCGAACTGCTGTCCGAGGATGCGCTGAGGGTTGTGACCAATCGCGGACCGACGAGTGGTGAAGAGGCGGACCTTTTGTTTGCGTGGCGAGTCGCCAAGTACGTCAAGTCGAATGCCATTGTCTACGCCAAAGACCAGGCAACAGTTGGTGTAGGTGCCGGACAGATGAGTCGGGTCTACAGTGCAAGGATTGCAGGTATCAAGGCAGAGGATGAGGGGCTTGTGGTTCCTGGCTCTGTGATGGCTTCCGACGCTTTCTTCCCTTTTCGTGATGGTATTGATGCCGCTGCAGAGGCGGGTATCACCGCTGTGATCCAGCCGGGGGGGTCCGTTCGCGACGAAGAGGTGATCGCGGCGGCCGATGAAGCAGGGATGGCCATGATGTTTACCGGGATGCGTCATTTCCGACATTGACGAACCCGGGGGGCGCGATAGGGTTTACTCGTGTTGAGCAAGAGTCATTGCAACGATCCACAACGCAGGGGGTCTCGATGAAGATAATGGTGACGGGGAGTGGCGGCAGAGAGCACGCGCTGGCCTGGAAACTGATGCGTTCACCGCGGGTGACGGAAGTGTATGTGGCTCCCGGAAACGCGGGAACGGCGTTGGAACCGGGTATGTATAACGCGGGTATTGATGTCATGGATATCGATGCACAGATCGCATTTGCGAAAGAAAAAGGGATTGGCCTGACGCTGATTGGTCCAGAAGCACCTCTGGTCGCAGGCGCCGTCGATGCATTTCTGGCCGCGGGTTTGCGGTGTTTTGGGCCCGGAAAACAGGCTGCCCAACTGGAAGGGTCTAAGTCGTTCACGAAGGATTTCCTGAAGCGCCACCAGATTCCAACGGCCGCGTACCAGACATTTACAGAACCTGAGGCAGCGCTAACGTATGTAAGGTCCAGATCCTTGCCGATTGTGATAAAAGCCGATGGTCTTGCGGCAGGTAAAGGTGTGGTCGTGGCCGAGACATTCGACCAGGTCGAGATGACCGTCCGGGAGATGCTGAGCGGAAACGCGTTTGGCGAGGCAGGGGCACGGATTGTGATCGAAGACTTCCTCGAAGGTGAGGAGGCAAGTTTCATTGTCATTGCCGATGGGAATGATTTCCTGCCCTTTGCATCGTCTCAGGATCACAAGCGAGCGTACGATGGTGACGCTGGTCCGAACACTGGAGGTATGGGGGCTTATTCACCGGCACCCGTGGTCACAGAAGCGGTTCACAATCGAATCGTTGAGCAGGTCATTGAACCGACGATCGCAGGGATGGTGTTGGACGGTACGCCCTATACAGGATTCCTGTATGCGGGGCTTATGATCTCGCCCGAGGGCGAGCCCGGGGTGATCGAGTTCAATTGTCGCTTTGGGGACCCGGAAACACAGCCGATCATGATGCGTCTGCAGTCAGATCTGGTGTCACTTTGTGAAGCAGCGATTGATGGGCGAATCGCGGAGGAATCGATTGTTTTTGACGGCCAGGTTGCGTTGACGGTGGTCATGGCGTCTGGCGGATACCCGGGCTCCTTCGAGACCGGTGATGTCATTGATGGTTTGTCTGTCGACGCGGCGAACTCCCCCGATCAGAGCGCCACCGTTGGAAAGGTCTTCCACGCTGGCACCACACTTACAGACGCGGGGGTTGTGACGGCAGGCGGACGGGTCCTCGGGGTTACCGCGTTGGGCAACACAGTTGCTGAAGCACAGTCCCGCGCATACGGGATGATTGATGGGATCAAATACAAGAACAGTGAATATCGTTCTGATATTGGTTATCTGGCTGTCGCCAGAGAGCAACGCGACGGCGCGTAGGTCAACGGCCGAGCTGGGTTCCCAGTTCGCTGAGTCTGGCTTCCCGGATTGCCGAACCAATCGCGGCGCCTTCAAGTGTCGGTTGTGTTGCCATTACCTGTGCCCCGGAGATCGACCGCGTCCAACCCAGGACCTCTATCCAGTTCTGGTGCACGCGTTTCGATCTGTCGTCGCTGTCATTGATTAGGACCAGCAACGCACTGGCCGTTTGCAAACGTTCACCCTGGCGAAAGCTATCCAGCTGATACAGCATCTCGAGGATTCCTGTTGATGAAAGGGTGTCGAAATCTGACCACAGCGGGTTGAGGCTCATTGTGTCCACTGCCTGCTGCACCCAGGCACTGGGTAGAGGAAGTCGACGGTCGAGCGTTGAGATCACATCAGCTGACTGAGTGTGAAGCATCGCAGCCCACTGCAGGCCTGGGTCTTCTGTGATGCGTGCACGGACCGAGTTCGGAATGGCGGACAGATCGATTTCCGGCCACAAGATCGCGTGCGCACCACATGAACTGAGCACTTCAAAGAATATGATGGGGTCTTGCGTGGACAACGCCTTTCTGGTTTCTTCGACGACTCGCTCGGATGACAGTGTCTGCAGTTCACCACCGCTGGTGATGGCCGCCATCAACGACAATGTTTCGTCCGCGATGCGGAAGCCCAGGTGATGAAAACGGGCCGCGAAACGTGCCACCCGGAGCACTCGAAGCGGATCTTCAGAGAAAGCTGGACTGATATGACGCAGTAGTTTTTCCTCGATGTCGTTGCGTCCTCCCATCGGGTCGATCCACTGACCCTCAAGGTCTCGCGCGATCGCGTTGATGGTCAGGTCACGACGAAGCAGGTCCTGTTCGAGGGAGACGTTGTCCGTTTCGAATTCGAAACCCTGATGCCCGGCGGCGAACTTTTTCTCTTGTCGTGCCAGGGCGTATTCCTCCCCGGTTTCGGGGTGCAGGTACACGGGAAAGCTCTTCCCGACAGAACGGTATCCGGCGGCACGCATCTCCTGATCCGTCGCTCCCACCACCACCCAGTCGTGATCAGTCACCGGTTGTGCCAGCAGTTCATCGCGCAGGGCGCCTCCCACCAGAAAGACCTCCATCAGGCCCACTCTCCCCGGGCTGGTACACTGAAGCGCTGGCCATCCTCCAATCGGAGGGCGGTAAGGCTTCGGCCCCAGACGCAACCCGTATCCAGGGCCAGGGCATCCTTCTGATGTGTGATGCCATCGATGGCCGCCCAGTGACCAAACAGGATGGTGGTACCCTGGTGCAGGGGCCTCGGGAGTGCATACCAGGGGGAGAACCCCGGAGGTGCCACATCGGTCTTGTGGGTCAGTTCGATTTCTCCATCAGGTTTGCAGAACCGAAGTCTGGTCAGATAATTGGTGATCAGTCGAAGACGAGCCATACCCTTTAGATTCGTATCCCAGGAAACTGGATCATTGCCATACATCTCGGCGAGAAAGTCCTGGTAGTTGTCCCCGGACAAAATCCACTCAACCTCTGCCGCATATCGCTCCGCGTCATCAATACCCCAGTTCGGAGGAATCCCCGCGTGCACCATGACATGATCGTCTGCGCGATGGATGAGCGGTTGCTGGCGAAGCCAGTCGATGACGTCACCACAGGCATCCCACTCGAGGAGATCAGCAATCGTGTCTTTGCCTTTAGGCCCGGCCACACCCGCGGTGATTCCGAGGAAATGCAGATCGTGGTTACCAAGGACCGCCTGACAGTGAGGCTCGTTCATACAGAATTCCATGACACCGACATTATTGGGGCCACGATTGATCATATCGCCGGCTAACCACAGGTGGTCATTCTGCGATGAGTATCTGATCTCTGCCAGCAGAGACATGAACTCATCGTAGCACCCCTGGATATCACCGATGACGAAGGTACTCATGGTTGATTCGACCCGTACACGCTCTACCTGATGTGGCGGAGCGCGTTCAATAGAGCGGCATCAGTTCGGCGCAGCCGGAGGGCGGCTGAGCCTCAAAGGCTTCACTGATCCACCGCGCGTCCGATGACCGTCCGGGATTTCGATAGGCATAGACGACGCAGTACCGCGTTGTGCTGTCGGCTTTACGGGCAACTACGCCATGGGCCGCGTGGGTCCACATGATGATGATGCTGCCAGGTGGCGCATCCAGGTGTTCGATGTTGAGATCCTCGCCTGTTTCCGGGTGTGTCTTTCCAAGTAGCCAGTCATCGCGGAGATCGACGTCATTTTTTGCAGAAATTGAACGATCTCGAAAGAGATGGCTGCCTGGCACCACTTTCAGCCCGCCATCATCGCTTGCAAATCCGGAAACGTAGAAGAAAATCCGGATAAACCCGAGGCTGGGATCATCTTCAGCGTATTCGTGGCTATGCCACGCCATGGCAGGTGTACCCGGTGGTCTAACAAGCGAGACACAATGATCGTAACGTATGTCCTGTCCGAGGATGTTCCGAGCGAGCGCCAGCATTTGCGGATGATTGATCAGACTGGCCAGGTAGTCGTCAAACTCTGCGGAGAATCGCTGCGGTTCGTGACCCTTGACCGCATGTTTGCCGCGTTGGACGACGTTTCGGAGAGACAGAACAAGTCTGGAGGAAGCTTGATCGGTGAGCAGTCCGGGCAGTAGAAGGTGACCGTTTTGGCCGAGGGCCCGCCGTTCCGCTTCTCCAAGCGTGTAATCTTTGAAAAGGTCACTTAGAGGTATCATCCGCGTTCTCAGTGTTCTGCTATGGTCTTCGCGCATCGAACATACTCGTCCAGTGACAGCGTGTCGGGACGTTGCCCTGGATCAATGTTAAGTGATACAAGCGTATTTTCATCGAGCAAAGATGACAAGGCATTGCGAATAGTCTTGCGACGTTGTGTGAATGCAGTTGTAACGACCTTCTCCAGGTCTGGCAATGCGACGTCAGGTTTGTCCGATCGAGGAATCATCCGGATGACTGCGGAAATGACTTTTGGCGAAGGTGTGAACGCGGAAGGTGAGACCTCAAACAATTTCTCAGGTCGACATTGGTACTGGGCCATCACAGAGAGTCGACCGTAGTCCCTGTTGCCCGGTGAGGCCGTCAATCTGTCGACCACTTCCTTTTGCAACATGAAGTGCATGTCCACAATGTTGTCCAGCGCAAAGAGTCTGAACAGAAGTGGTGTCGAGATATTGTAGGGGAGATTCCCTACGACCCGGGTCGGTCCGGTGGTGATGACCGCCAGATCCTGCTTCAGGACGTCGCCCACGATCACATCAATATTCTTTGCTTGAAGTGCCTGAGCAAGGTCACGATCGATTTCAATCACCTGCAGATGGCACCCGAAACTTGTGAGATGGCTGGTCAGGGCCCCGTGTCCCGGACCAATTTCCAGTATGTGCTGATCAGTTGAGGGTGAAACGGCCGTGATGATGCGCTGAACGACGCGTTGATCGGTCAGGAAATTTTGTCCAAAGCGTTTACGAGCACCCATTACATGCGAATTTCAACAAAGGCGTCTTCCCTGGCTTCGCGTGCCCAGACCTGAAGTTCTTCATCAAATCGCTGATTGCGGATGTAGTTTTCGGCTTGCTGCCTTTTGAATTCCTTGCTGAAATCTTCGATACGTCGACCTGTGACCTCCAGAAAATGGTATCCATGTTCACTTCTGAACACAGGGCTGATGACACCAATTTCGCTTCTATGCATCTGATCCTCGAATTCGGGAACGAACAGACCGGCTGCGGACCATCCGAGGTCCCCACCTGACAGGGCTGAACCAGGATCTTCGGAATGTAAACGGGCGATCTCATCAAACGCTTTTCCGTTGAGGGCCTCTTCCCGCAACAAGTCTGCAAGCTCCATGGCTTCCTGTTCGGATCTGATTTCGCTGGGTTGGATGAGCACGTGCCGAACTTCGGTCTGCTCTACCTGACCTTCGGCGACGGCACCGCGGATTTCCATCAGTTTGATGATGTGATAGCCGCTACCACTCTTGATGGGACCATGGATATCACCCGGTGACATCGCTGGAACAACATCTGCGAAAATCGTAGGCATTTGAACCACCTTACGCCATCCCAGGTCACCGCCCGTCAACGCCTTCTGGCCGGCCGACCGTGCTGCAGCGAGACCTGCGAAGTCTGTACCCTGACCGAGTTCATCGACCAGGGCTTGCGCGTCATCCCGAGCATTAGCGATCTGGTCCCGGCTGGGGTTTTCCGCTAGTGCGATCAGTATGTGGCTGACGCGGTACTCGTCCGCGGTGACCGTCTGCCCAACCTCCGATTCAAGAAAATTCTCGATCTCCTGCTCGCTGATTGTCAGTCGACTGTTCACCATACTTTGCTGGACGTGGCCGATGACCATCTCGCGGCGTATTTCTTCCCGCATCTCGGCATAGGACATGCCATCTGCTGCAAGGGCCTGCTGGAATTCCATCAGCGAGAGATTGTTTCTGACAGCGATACGCTGCATCGCTTCATTCAGTTGCTCGTCACCGATACGGATACCGCCTCTGTAACCCATGTTCAGTTGCAGGTTCTCCAGGATCAGACGTTCCAGTACCTGGCTCACAAGGACCGGTTCTGGGGGTAGCGGAGAATCGGTGCTGGCCAGTTGCGCTTTGATCCGCGCGGTCCGAGCGTCCAGTTCGGACTGAAGGATCACATCTTCGTCAACGATCGCGATTATGCGGTCCAGGATGATGGCGTCGTCACTGGTTGCTGACTGGCCAACGTTCATGAGTATCAGGCCCAGTATCGCAGTGATACGAACGATTCGGTGCGCTTGGTTGTTCATCTTGAAATGTCATCCTCTCGTGCTCGGTAACCCGGTAGCGTCTGCTCCAGGAGCAGATCCAGGCGTTCCCCGATCGTTGCCAGTCCCTTCATCTGGAATTCCACAAAGATGACCGTATTGTGGGGCAGTACGGTCTGGTCCTCGGTGACGATATCGCCCGGCGATTCGGGGTTGTCGGTCAATATGGTCAGGACCTGCGGGTTGCGGACAAAACGTCGCAACACAAGCCTAGATTTCCAGCAGCAGTCGTTATATTCGATGCCGGCGAAGTAGTCTATTGTTTGATTCTCTGTCCAGCCAAAGTTCCATCGTCCGATCAGGCTCCACGGTCCCTTGATGGGCCAGATGATACCAAGGTCAGTCTCTTCACTGTTTCGAAACTGTTGCACTGGCTGAATGTCGGGGTGGGTATGGAGATAACTGAGCGATACGATACGCCGATTGTCCGGGGTGTAACGGAACGTCACATTGGATCGATTCGCCTGCCTGGCGTTCGCGTCATAGGTGACTCGTGCGGCCATCGACATGTTCGTGAATGGTGATAGGCGGATTTCTGCGAACAGGGGTGAACTGCCCCGAGTAGCCGCTCGTGGATCACGATCACGGTAGAGAACCTCCCGATCCGAAAAATAGTACTGCTGGCCAAGGCTAACCGATGCCCATTGGTTCCCGGTCTCACGAGCGACCAGTCGTGAGGTCATGGATATGCTCGCCAGGTTGGCATCGTTGATACGATCCCAGCCGCTGAATCGATTGTGTCTGAACAGCTGGGAAAGTGATGGCGTGGGAGAGCCCGCGTCAAACTGTGGCAGGTCCGACTGATCCGTGGCATTGGCATACAGATAGTAGACCCTCGGTTCGAGCGTCTGTAGCCAGTCTCTCTCCCGCCAGCGAAAGAATCGATCGAAGATCAGACCTGTGTCCAGAGATGCCCATGTATCGGTGCGGTCCGGGCTGGCTTCCAAACCGTCCGGTACCTGATCCAGTCGATAGGATCGATGAGTGGCACCCGCGCTCGGTATGGCAAACCCCCAGCTCGTTCTCAGGGGGTAGGCGACAGTCAGATCCCCGACGGTTCGTTCACCTGTGACAGCCTGAATGCCGCTGAACCGTTCATGGTCGCGGTCGAACCAGGTGTGTTCAGCCTGCAGTTCCATATTGAGGCCTGCCACATCGTGGTGGTATCGGGAGTACAGGCGGGGAAGTCGGCCATACTGGGGGCGTGCGTTCAAGGTCAGCGGCTGGAATGCCTGGACCTGCAGTGCGGCAGTGAATCCACCTTGCTGATAGGTGATATCGCCTTTTCTATCAAGGGAAGCGGAGAGGCGATTGTTGAGATTCTGATCAATAGGACCGATGAATGCATCGATATGGGATGAGCCGACATCCCCACCAATATCAGATAGGTAGTCGATGTCGGAGACGGCACTGTAGTTGATGCTACTGGTGAGATCGGTCAACCATTCACCGCTGTGTCGCACGTTGAGCATCCATCGATCCTGAGCTTCGAACGCAGGAATGTCTGCCTCAGTGTTGGAATCCATGGTGAGATCAACCAGATTCCTCGGATCGTACCGCTGGTCTTCAAACACTATGCCGGTATTGATCTCATTGTTGGTATGGCGCGTCTTGAGGCGAAACTGGTTGCGGTGGATCAGGCCCCGCTGCCAGAGACTGCGAACTTCCCAGGTGGCGTCCATTTGCGGCGCGATGTTGATGTAGTAAGGCGCGATCAGGTCCGTCCCGCCGGTGCTGTCGTAACCGGCTGATGGCATCAGAAAGCCGCCGTGTCGTTCGTCATCGATTGGGAAGCGAAGATAGGGAAACCACAGAACAGGTACGCCTCCCAGTTCGAGTTTGACGTTGCGGGCGGTTCCGAATCCGGTTTCAGGTTCGAGTTCGATACGGGGGCTCGCCAGTCCCCAGACGTTGCTGCCGGGGTCACAACGTGTAAATCGACCCTCGTGGATCAGCAGGTGTTTGTTCGCGAGGCGTTCCAGCTGACGGGCTTCCCCGCGTATACTGACGTTGTGGATCAGGAAGCTCGCGTCGTTGATGATGGCGTTGTCTTTATCCAGATCGGACGTCGCGTTACTGCCTGTGATGAGCAACCCGTCCTCTCGTAGTCGCAACGGGCCGATCGTCCGTGCTGACTGTTCGGCGCGGTTGTAAAAGACCTCTTGGGCCTCCAATTGACGTCCCTGTTGCCAGACCACGACGTCACCGCGCATTTCGATGTCACCATCCTGATCTTGATTCACCTGATCGGCCAGCCCGTCAATCGTACCGATTCGACCGGACGTTGTGCGTCGTATGGGTTCCACATACGTACCCGAACAGTACCAGGGCAGGGCGCTGCGTTGTTCAGGGGTGAGTTCATTACTGGTGCGCCAGTCGATGGCGGCTGCGGATTTTGGGAGTTCTGCTGCGTAAACACCCGACGCAAACAGCAACAACAAGACGATGAACCGGGTAGATTGGTCAATAGCATCCGGTCGAACAGAAGAGCTGTAACGAAACATCAGGGTTGACCGGCGAGGAAGGAATTGAGGCACTGCAAACAAGCGGTTCATAATAGATGATTCTCACCGTGGGGGTAAGTTTGTCGCGTGGATCGTGAACATCAGCTGACTGTTTGGGCAGCGGACCAGCTGCAAAGTGCCGGATACGTGACCGGGGACGATTTTTCCCTGATTCCCGCGTCCAACGATGCCAGTTTCCGGCGGTATTTTCGGTGCGCAGAACCGCTTTCGCGTGTGCCGATGGGCGATCGCAACTTCGTATTCATGGATGCGCCACCAGAATTTGAGGACAGCGCACCATTCGTCGCGATTGACGGAATGTTGCTAGCGGCAGGCGTCCGCGTTCCGAAGATCCATGCGGTAGATCTGGCTCGCGGATTCATGATGCTGACCGATTTTGGGGGTGATCTTCTTCTGGATGCGCTGAGGGTCGCGCAGCGCGATGAGCGGCTCTCGTTGTATGCAATGGCTATGAGGAGTTTGACCGCTGTTCAGACAACACCGAGTGCCGCGTTGCCGGCCTACGACGCGATGAAGTTGCGGGAAGAGATGGGTCTTTTCCGCTCCTGGTTCATCGAGAGACTGTTGGGTTATGCGATGTCTATTGAGGAGACCATGATGCTGGAACGCGTCTGTGAGACCCTGGTGGAAAGCGCCCTCGAACAACCCGCTGTGTTTGTCCATCGTGACTATCACGCACGTAATCTGATGCTGGTGCCCGCGGAACCAGGTGATCTGTCCCTAGGAGTGCTCGACTTCCAGGACGCGGTGAGTGGTCCAGTGACCTATGACCTGGTTTCGCTGCTGCGTGACTGTTATTTCAGGCTGCCGGACGACGAACTGGATCAGCTGGTCAGCGATGCCCATCAGGCACTGGTATCTGCGAATTCCGAACTGTCCGATGCTTCGTTGCCTTTGTTCCTCCAGTGGTTTGACCTCATGGGCCTGCAACGGCATCTCAAGTGCGCAGGGATATTCTCCCGCCTCTGTTTACGGGACGGTAAATCGGGGTATATCGCGGATATTCCACTGGTCCTGCGTTACCTGGTGGATGCTTCGGCCTCTGTTGATGCGTTCTCAGCGTTCAATAGCTGGCTCCGGTCGGAGATTATTCCGACGTTTGATGCCTACCTTGCCAACGTCGATGACGACCCTTCAAACGGGAGCTCCCCCTGATGTGGGCGATGGTGTTGTGTGCAGGGCGTGGCGAACGGATGCATCCACTCACGCGTTACACCCCGAAACCGCTCCTGAGCGTGGCCGGTGCACCATTGCTCGATCGACATCTTTCTGCAATTGCCAAAACAGGTATCACGGATGTAGTGATCAACCTGCACCATCTGGGGGGCCAGATTCGTTCTTATGTCGGTGATGGCAGCCGCTTTGGACTGGAGGTGTCATACACCATGGAACCCCGGTTGCTGGAGACGGCCGGGGGTATTGCGAATGCGCTGTTACAGCGTGGCGGAGGTGAGGATCCTTTCCTCGTGGTCAGTGGTGACGTTTATACCGATATGGATCTCACGCCGGTCGTCTCGTCTGGGGACCGTCTGATGATGTCATCGGATTTGCCGATGATGGCGTCGCTGGTCCTTGTCGCCAATCCGCCACACCATCCGGAGGGTGACTTCGGGCTCGACCGCGAAAACCGACTGACAACGACGGGAGATTGTCACACTTATAGTGGCATCGGTATTTTTTCACCGGCATTGTTTGTCAATTCGCCCGACGAACCGGCGCCACTCCGAGACCTTCTCTTTCCAGCGGTACGCGAACGACGACTGACAGGTGCGTTGTATTCGGGAGTCTGGGAAGATGTCGGTACCCCGGAGCGGCTGCGTCGTCTGAGTGACGAACAACAGGAACGACGACGTCCATCGAGCATCAATGCGGAGAAGAGATCATGAGCCGTCAACCTGCAGTCATTGCACCATCTATCCTGTCTGCCGATTTTGCACGGCTTGGCCAGGACGTCACTGCTGTGCTTCAGGCGGGTGCCGATATGGTGCATTTTGATGTGATGGACAACCACTACGTGCCCAACCTGACCTTTGGCCCGATGATCCTGTCTGCTCTGCGAGACTATGGCATCGAGGCCCCGATTGATGTGCACCTGATGGTCAAACCGGTGGATCGCCTGATCGGAGATTTCCTCGACGCTGGTGCCAGTTTGATTTCGGTCCATCCGGAATCGACGGAGCATCTGGATCGGACCCTGACGATGATCCGCGAAGGTGGTTGTCAGGCCGGAGTTGTATTGAATCCGGGCACCCCGGTCCATGTGCTCGACCATGTTTTGGACCGGCTCGATCTCGTTCTGGTGATGTCGGTGAATCCAGGGTTCGGAAACCAACGGTTTATTCCGGGTGCGCTGGACAAGCTGCGCACGATCCGCAGCATCATTGACACAGAGCAGCTGGAAATTCGCCTGGAGATCGATGGGGGTGTCAAAACGGACAATATTGGTGAGATTGCAGATGCAGGAGCGGATACGTTTGTGGCAGGGTCTGCGATCTTCGGTTCGGAGGACTACGCCGCGACGATTACTGCGATGCGTGCGGCCATCAATGAAAAATGACCCCGGCCAGCCACGGTACTGACTTGAACAGTTTGGACGACATCCGATAAGCTTGCGCCCTCGCGATAGGCGCCATCAGGTGGCGATCACTCCAAAGCACCCCAGAAGAGAACTCATGTTCAGGACGATCAGATCAGTGCAGTTTTGTTGGCGACGGTAGTCACTCTACCGTTACCGGATGCCGCACGCGTCCAAACTGCCAACTACTCTGGAAATTCTGATGTCGACTCCCTCTTTCGCTGAACTGGCCGCACAAGGTTACAACCACGTCCCTGTGATCCGTGAGGTTTTCGCTGACCTCGAAACGCCGTTGTCTGCTTACGTCAAAACCGCGCGTGGACCCTATAGCTATCTGCTCGAATCCGCTGCGCAGGGTGGCGAGAAATGGTCGCGGTATTCGATGGTAGGTCTGCCGTCCAGCTATATCCTGTACATTGATGGTCATGAGGTGACGATTCGCAAAGATGGTGAAGTCTCCACGGAAACCTGTAGTGACCCTTTCGACTACGTGGCCACTTTTCAGCAGCAGTTCCGATATCCGGAACTGGATCAGCTGCCAATCTATACGGGTGGCCTTGTTGGATATTTCAGTTATGACACGGTTCGGTATGTCGAGTCGAAGGTCGCCGGTAGTGCACCGCCAGACAACATTGGTACCCCGGATATCCTGCTCATGGTGTCGAACGATATCCTTGTGTTTGACAGTGTCGAAGGCCGTATTCACTACATCACCCATGTTGACCCCGCGTTACCAGATGCCGCCGACGTCGCTGAAGCGCGGCTTGATGAGATGGTTGCGGCGATGAGTCAACCGCTCCCGGAGGCCGTTCGGACGCCAGAGGCGCGACCTGCGGTCCGCGAGGAGGATTTTGTTTCCACTTACGGCGAAGATGCCTTCAAACGTGATGTCGATCGGATTAAGGACTACATCGTTGCTGGTGACGTCATGCAGGTTGTGCTTTCCCAACGCATGTCGATCCCGGTCGGTTGTGATCCAATCAATGTCTATCGCAGTTTACGGGCGCTGAACCCATCTCCCTACATGTATTACATGGATCTCGGTGATCACCATATTGTGTCGTCGTCACCGGAGATCCTGGCCAGACTTGACCACGACGAGGTGACGGTACGACCGCTCGCAGGTACCCGTCGGCGAGGGCGTGACGAGGATGAGGATCTGGCGCTCGAGAAGGAACTGCTGGCAGATCCGAAAGAGATTGCAGAGCACCTGATGCTGATTGATCTGGGCAGGAACGATATTGGGCGAGTGTGTCGAACAGGAACTGTCGAAGTCTCCGAAATGATGGTGGTCGAACGCTACGCTCATGTCATGCATATCGCCTCAAACGTCTGTGGTCAGATCCTTGAAGATCTGACGGCGGTGGATCTTCTCCGGGCGACACTGCCGGTTGGTACGCTGTCTGGCGCGCCCAAGGTGAGGGCTTTGGAGATCATCGACGAAATGGAACCTGAGAAACGTGGCATCTTTGGTGGCGCGGTAGGTTATCTGTCGTGGAACGGCAATATGGATATGGCGATTGCCATCAGAACCGCCGTCATTCGTGACAGTCGACTATTCATTCAGGCAGGTGCTGGCGTGGTTGCTGATTCGGTCCCGGAGCTGGAGTGGAAGGAAACGATGAACAAGGCACGTTCCATCTTCAAAGCGGTTGAACATGCGGAAGGTGGGTTTGGCGCTGGTGGGACCGGAAACGACAGACCACGCAGCCATGAAGAGACTCGCCCCTTGGTTGGTCAGGACGATCCGAGCAAGTCGGGAAACGTTGGAGAATCATCATGATCCTGATGATCGACAATTATGACTCGTTTACCTATAACCTCGTTCAGTACCTGGGCGAACTGGGGCACGAGGTGCTGGTTCATCGGAACGATCAGATCTCGGTCGACGAGATTACGAACCTGGCGCCGGAGGCGATTGTTGTCTCTCCGGGACCCTGTACTCCGAACGAGGCGGGTGTGTCGCTCGAGGTCGTCGATCGGTTCAGTGGCGAGATCCCCATTCTTGGAGTCTGCCTGGGTCACCAGAGTATCGGTCAGAACTTCGGCGGTGAGATCGTGCGGGCGAAACACGTCATGCATGGGAAGCTGTCATCGATTTACCACAACGGAGAAGGTGTCTTCAGCACGTTGCCAAATCCGTTTACGGCAACCCGGTACCACTCGCTCGTGATCGACAAAGCGTCACTGCCAGACTGCCTTGAGATCACAGCCTGGACAGAGCAGGATGGCAAAGCTGATGAGATCATGGGTGTGCGACACCGTTCGGAAAACGTCCACGGAGTACAGTTTCATCCGGAGTCTATTCTCACAGAACACGGCCACGAGTTGCTGGACAACTTCATCAAACAGGCGTTGAGCAACTGACTCGCACGGCAGCGAGGAAAAACTAGGAGAACAGTATGGATATGCCATCGGCCATAGGGCAGGTGATGGAGGGTCAGGATCTTTCCGCTGACGAAATGTTGTCTGTGATGCGATTGATCATGTCCGGGGAAGCCACGGATGCACAGATTGGTGGGTTTCTGGTTGCGTTGCGCCTTAAAGGCGAGACGGTTGATGAAATCGCGGCTGCGGCGACTGTGATGAGGGAGCTGGCAACCCCCGTTGCGGTTGACACCGACGGCCTGGTGGATACCTGTGGCACGGGAGGCAGTGGCTCTAACAAGTTCAACGTGTCGACAGCCAGCGTGTTTGTCGCAGCAGCCGCCGGTGCCCGGGTCGCGAAACACGGAAATCGTGGTGCCTCAAGCAAAAGTGGTAGCGCAGACTTATTGGAAGCCGCCGGCGCAGAAGTGGTACTGACACCCCAGCAGGTAGCGCGTTGCATCGATAACGTTGGCGTGGGTTTCCTGTTTGCCGTCAGTCACCACGGTGCCATGAAACATGCGATTGGTCCCCGTAAGGAAATGGTGGTGCGTACCATCTTCAATGCGCTGGGTCCGCTGACGAACCCCGCTGGAGCCAAGCGTCAGGTTCTGGGTGTGTATTCACCACATTTACTGAGACCGGTGGCTGAAGTACTTGCAAATCTCGGTAGTGAACATGTGCTTGTTGTCCATTCGGAAGATGGACTCGACGAAATCAGCATTTCGGCACCAAGCAACATCGCGGAACTCAAGGATGGCACCATTCAGGAGTACCGTATTGCGCCTGAGGATTTCGGGTTACCGTCATCACCCTTGTCTGAACTGGTCATCAATGACAGCGACGAGTCGTTGACGATGGTGAACAAAGCGCTCTCCGCGGAGCATGCGGGCGCCAGCAACATGGTTGCGTTGAACGCTGGTGCGGCAATCTATGCGTCAGGCCAGACCCATTCGCTGCAGGCTGGCGTGGATATGGCTCAGGACGCGATCGGGTCCGGACTCGCCGGAGAGAAGCTGAAGGATTTTGCAGCGTTCACGCGCCAGCTGGTCGCCGATAGCTAAAGTGCGATGAAGGATGGAATCTGAGATGGGCAGCACCCCGGATATCCTGAAACGGATTGTGGCCACAAAATGGGAAGAGCTGCGTGATCGTGAATCAGAAACTTCACGCAGCGATCTTCAGTCGATTTGTCGGGACGCGGCACCGACGCGTGGATTCATGGCGTCATTGGCCGCCGCGGGGAAGGCAGCGTGCCCGGGAATCATTGCAGAGATCAAGAAGGCATCGCCTTCCAAAGGGGTCATCCGAGAAAACTTTGATCCACTTCAGATTGCGAGGAGCTATGAGCGCGGAGGGGCTTCTTGCCTGTCAGTGTTGACGGACGAATCCTATTTCCAGGGTTCAGACCAATACCTGATGCGGGCGAAGGAAGCCGTTTCGTTGCCGGTACTTCGAAAGGACTTTGTCGTCGATGAGTACCAATTGCTGGAAGCAAGGGCGATAGGTGCGGACTGCGTGCTGCTGATCGTGGCTCTGCTTCCCCTCGACAGGCTTCATGCCCTCTATGGAAAGGCGGTTGAGCTGGGTATGGATGTTCTGGTCGAGGTGCATGACGAGGCAGAGCTGGAATTGGCGCTGCAGGTCTCACCGGAAATTGTTGGCGTCAACAACCGAGATTTGCGGACCTTTGAGGTGGATCTGGAGACCACATGGCGGCTCCAGGCACTGATAGAACATGAGGAGCCTTCTTGCCATATCGTCACGGAAAGCGGTATCCACACCCAGGAGGATATCGCAGCGATGCGATCGCGCGGTATCAACAGTTTCCTGGTGGGTGAAGCCTTCATGCGCGCAGACGATCCGGGAGCGAAGCTCGCGGAATTGTTCAGGTTAGAGCCGCGGTAAGCTCGGTCAGCCAGCCCGGTCAGAAAGTGCAGGCGTACAGAGACCGGTTAACGGGTGCCCTATACGACCATGGTCTTGCCTTTGACGGAAACGAGTCCCTGATCTTCGAGCGTTTTCAGTACTCGCCCAACCATTTCACGCGAGCATCCAACGATGTGGCCGATCTCCTGTCGTGTCACCTTGATCTGCATCCCATCCGGATGAGTCATGGCGTCGGGCTCGTTGCAGAGATCGAGCAATGTGCGCGCCACCCGTCCAGTAACGTCGAAAAGGCAAGGTCACTGACTTTCTTGGTCGCGTTTCCAAGACGTTCCACGACCTGGCTCGTCAGTTGGAACAACATACCCGTGCCCCGCTTATTCAGATCAACGAACTTCGCGTAGCTGAGTTCCGCGACCTTGCATTCTGTTTTTGCTTTGATCCACGCGGTGCGTTTGCCCTCGCCAAACAAACCTATTTCGCCAAAAAAGTCCCCTTCGCTCAGATAGGCAACGATGATCTTCCGACCGTTGTCATCTTCTATGAGGACGGTGACCGAAACCTGGGTGAGATAGTAGATCGAGTCACTTTCTTCATCGGCGTAGATGATTTTACTACCTCTGGGGTACCTGCGCTTGTGCGCGGCACTCAGAAACTCATCCATATTGCCAAAGTTGTGATCAATCGCCATGGTGGGGGTTCCTTTCGAACAGGAAGGGCACCTATTGGAATATGAACGGTCAGATTTACGTTGCACAGAGGGTCAACACAACTACGGCCCAAAATGGAACCGTCAAAAGTGATGCTCAGACGACCGTGACCTGATGCTGTACCATAGCTTGCGAAA
>NTKD01000019.1 GCA_002457275.1 OM182 bacterium MED-G24 | reverse complement strand
GTTGTACCCATGACTGGGTATCTGGCATCCGGGATGCCGGATATCGATGAAACGGATTTTGATTACAAACAGAATAGTCAGGAAGACATGCGAGATTGGCTACAGTTCATTGACTGGATGCTTGAGCGTCAAGATGATTGGGCGCGAGACACCATTGAGTCGTCGATCACAGGATTGGCGGAAGCTCTGGATGTGAAGATTCGGAACCTCTTGTTTCCGGTTTTTGTTGCCATCGCCGGTCGTCCGGTATCGCCTCCATTGTATGATTCCATGGTGTTGCTGGGACCTGATATGTCGCGGGCTCGTCTTCGGCATGCGATAGAGATACTGGGTGGTGTTTCAAAGAAGCAGGCGAAGCGACTGGAGAAACGATTCGCGGAGCTTCAGTCTTCACTGAATCAGAAAAAATGATCGGGAGAGTTTGAGATGGCCTTTTACGAATTACGGCAATACAGCATCTTGCCAGGCAAGATGGACGATTGGGTGAACTTCATGGAGACGACGATCATCCCGTTTCAGGTTCAGCAGGGGATGGTGATCACCGCCAGTTTTCGCGCCGAAGAAGATGACAGTGTTTATATCTGGATGCGTCGGTTTGAATCGGAGGATGACCGCAAGCGGCTTTATCAGGCGGTTTACGAAAGCGATACATGGAGAAATGACATTGGTCCACAGATCCCTGAGATGATGGATGTGACCAATATCCAGGTGACCCGGCTGGCGCCAACACCCCGCAGCACGACGCAATAGCCGTAGCCCTGGTTATATTGGGAGTATCCCGATATGCCCAATTGGCCTCACTGATGAGGTCCTTCCTGTCTTTCCAGACTTGACCCATCGGTAGCGATCAATCCCATAATGGACCCCTTGATAGCGGCAAATGCAGGATGGTGTTGATGGGTTACCCAGTGAACCATCACCGGGTTATTTTTGGAGTGGGCAACCTGATCATGGGTCTGGTGCTGTCGATACAGTGCAGTGCCGGTCTGTTGTCTGCAGAAGTTCAGGCGTTGCCATCATCTCTACAGACACGTTACGAAAACGTACAGTCCAGCATTGACGGTCGTCAGTTCGATGTTGCGGCTGATGAGGCAGAAGCACTGTTCCTAGATGCGCGCGCAACGTTGTCCGACAGGGACGTGGTGGTACGCAAGCTGCGCGGTTTTGTGGCGGGTCTGCATCACCAGGCCGGAAACCTCACCGCTGCGCTCAGGCATTACACGAGACTGGTCTCGTACTACAGCGAGTTTTCATTCGATCCCGCGCTGGTGGAACCACTTCATGGACTGGCACAGACCTATAACGCGCTCGGGCTTGATGAAGATGCAGAGCAGGCCTTACTGAGAGCGCAAAACATCGCTCATCGGGAAGATGGGGTTTATACCATGGAGCAGGTCGCCATCCTGGAGGATCTCACGGATTTAAAACAGAGCATCTCCGTGGTGCGGCGAGACCAGCAACGTCGATACCACCTTCGAATACATGAAGACGCTTTCGGAAAGGATGACCCGAATGTGGTTCCTTCGGTATTGCGGCTTGCGCGGTACCTTGACCAAAGAGCGGTCAACGTTCGTTCGCACCTTCTGCTCAAAGAGTACAGACGCCGTGTTTACCGGACGGAATGTCACGGTCTGTATGAACGTGCGATTGGCCTCATGCAAAAGACCTATGGTTCGGATGATCCTCGCGTGATTGAACCGATGAGGGAATATGCGGAGGTACTGCTCAGGCATCGGTCATCCCGAGCGAGGGCAGTTGAAGTTGTAAGAGAGGTCGAGAGGATTCTTGTTGCCGGGTCAGACGCGACAGTCGCAGACCGTGCTGCAGCACGTGTAGAAATCGCCGACTACTTCAATATGTGGAACGATGGCCGGGCGGACAGGTTGTATCGCGAAGCATGGGCAATGATCGCCCGCGATCCGGACTCCGAGCTTGCGCGTAAAGAACTTTTCGGGACACCGGTTCGTTTGACTGATGTGGCATTGGGCGAGAGTCCTTTTCCCATACGTGTGCCTCCACTAGTGGCTGAAGGTGACCAGTCACTCTTTTCAGAGGTTTCGTATACAGTGACGGTAGATGGCCGCGTGAGGAACGTGGAAACTGTAGGCGGTAATATTCCGATACGTCAGGCGAATCCACTTCGGTTGCGGATGGCGAGGATAAAGTACAGACCTCGTTTTGTTGATGGGGAGCCGGTTTCAACGCTGGGTGTTTTGCACACCCAGAAGTATCGAGTGAATCGGTATGCGAAAAAGCGACCCATCGATCATGTTAAATGTACCAGTTGCACGGATTTCCAACATGCTTGGTAGAAGACGTCTGTTTAGACACGTAAGAAGATTTCGATGCTGGGTGGCGTTCGGTCTGCTGGGATTCTATCTACCGCAGTCCCTGTCATTCATCCCGCCCGAACAGGTTTCCGCGTTGCCGGATACCGTGAGAAATCACTATGTGTTGAGCGAAGAGCTTGTTCGTGAGGAAAACTTTTCGGCGGCAACGCATCATGTGGATGCCATGATTTCCCAATGGGCTCAACCAGAGCCAGTGGATATTGAGGCAATCCTGCAGCTGTACGATTATGCAGGTGATGTATATCTGAAGGCGGGTGACCTTGAATCCGCGCTGAGACATTTTGACAAGGCGGTTACCGCCTATGAGGGCGAATCATTCAGCGCTGAACTCGTGATGCCGTTGCAGGGACTCGCTGTAACCTATATGCGTTTAGGCATGGTCGATGAAGCGGAACAGATGCTTCTGCGAGCTCAGAACATCATGCACCGCCATCAGGGCGTGTACTCTCTGGAACAGCTCAAGATTCTCGAAGAACTGACCGCGTTGAAAGACCAGACGGTGCCGGAGTACAAGTTGGACGCACTCTATCGTTACCATCTGCGTATCCACGAGAGCGCGTTTGGACGTCATGACTCCAGGTCAGTTTCTTCGATGCTACGGCTCGCGGAGTATCTGGGGGAGAGGGCAGTCAACCTGCGCTATCGACCGAATGGCTACAAGCGGCGGGTATTCCGCCAGAATAGCCACGAACTGTTCGAGAGAGCGATTGAAGTGTTGAAGACAGAATATGGTCCCCATAGTCCTCGTTTGCTGCAACCGATTCGTGACTACGCCAGCATGTTGTATCGACATCGCGGACGTTACGACAGGTCCATGGCTGGCAAACGCCGGTCAGTGGAGTTGATCAGGGAGGTGGAGCAGATCATCGCTGCTCAGCCGGATGTGACACAGGCAGACCTCGCGGCGGCTCGCGTTGCGGTGGCAGATCTCTACGTCATCTGGGGTAAAGGAGGCGCCCTTCAGATTTATCGTGAGGCGTGGGACATGATTGGGGACGATCCTCAATTTGATGTTGTAAGACAGGAGCTGTTTGGGGAACCCGTGCGACTCACCAATCGTACACTCAGTGAAAAACCGGAATATGTCAGGGCACCACCCTTGATGGCCAACGGAGAACCGCTCTTTTCAGAGATTGCCTTCAAGGTAGCGGCGAATGGTCGTGTCAGAAAGACGGAAACAGTTGGTGGAAACGTTCCATTCTGGCGTACGTTTAGACTCAAAGAGAAGTTGGAGGGTGCCAAATACCGGCCTCGCTTTGTGGATGGCGAACCCGTTGCTACGGAAGGTCTGGTGCACGTTCAGCCTTACAGGGTAGGTCTTGCATCGTGGTATCGACGCTGAGTTCGAGGCGCCTGTTCCCGGTTCCTGATCTGTGATTTGCAGAGGATGTGGCGGAAGGTGCCGAGACAATCCCAAGACCCTATTGCGGCACTTTCGTCCCTGCTTGCGGCCATTGTTTCAGCCGCTTTTGTATGGCCTGCTCGTGGTCTTTGCGTGGGTGCCCGCATCAGCGACGTCACAGCAGGTTACTGAAAACGCCAGAGCCCTGGATGACCTCGGAATGGCGAGCGCCTGGACCGACCATGAACGGCTTGAGCTGATATTCCCCAAGACGGCGGGTGCGCAGCTTCATGATGTACAACATTCTGTGAATCACGCTCATCATCTGTGGCGTTGGGACGAACGCTCCCGGTCCACGTTCGAGAGTCTTTCGACCTATCACTTTACCTATGAATACCTGCCAGACGATCTGTTCGTTCGATGGCAACACCCGACGAAGGCGCCTGAATCGCTGGTACTGCTCGTGGGCGACCAACTCGACAGGCAATCATTGTCAGCACAGGAACCAGGCGTATTCCGTTTCACCGGACTACACAATTTCTGGTCCGAAAGTGGATGGGAACACGCCACCCTGATCCCTGAATTCGAGCATGGTGCTTCAGATGAGTACACCGGACGTACAACTATCGCACTTTGGCTCTCTGAACGACGTAATGCACCTGAGGGACATGAGACGATAGATTGGGCCGGGGCAGGTGAAGCCCCATCGTGGCGTCTCGTTGAAGCTGGGTCTGACGTTTACCTCGTTTACGCGGGGTCCTTGTTTGACATCCTAGAACGTCAACCTGATGTCGTGCGCATCAAGGTGTCCGATGAGACCCGGGTCCCAGTCACATCACAGTTTGCATTGTTCAAATTGGAAGACGATCGTGATCGTGACCGGGCGCGGGCGTTCGTGGCGGCACCGCATGAAGTAGCACCCGCATTCCACGTGCGCTATCTGGGCACGGCGGCAGTGCGTACCAATACGACGATTGAGATTCGTGGTCTCGGAAGAATCAATGGCGATCACCTGCAACACAGGGACCTGAGTCATCGGTGGCACTACCGGGGCTTACCCCGGTCCGAGGCGTTCCGCCTGTCTGATGTGGCAAGCAGGAACCCTGATGAAGGTGTGACCTATCAACAGGTGCTGGAATACCAATTGAGCAGTGGCCTTGTGACATTGTCCTCCACAAGTCGTTCTGAGTACGCGATTACGTTGGATGGGTTGACGGTTACCAATGCGCCGTCGCGTCATCAGGCAGCGATCAACCTCAATGTTGTAACGTTGCCAATGGCCTCATTCGATGAATTGCGCGACGGTCATCTGGACTTCGCGGCGAGCAATCGGCCTGTTCATGTCTCAGGTCTGAAGGTGGTCGGTAACTGGCACGATGCGGCAGACGGGCCAGAGGTCGGTGGCGATGGCTCGTTGATCGAGCATGTGTTTCTGCATGTGGCTGACGATGCGATCAAGCTGGCAGCAAAGAACGTGCGGTATCGCGATGTGACGGTCCTCCAAGGAGATGCTGGTGGTGTCATGAACATCGGTTCCTATGGTTACAACAGGGGTGTGGAAGGCAGTTTTGTTGAAGGTGTCTACGTGCACAGGGTCTGTCACCGGCTCTACGGTGAGTATGGTATTGCGCAGGATGATGATCGTGGTGGCTTGATTACTTCCCGCACCGGGAACTTCAATTTCCTCGGGCAGGGTAGCGACGGCCTGACAGGTTTCACGGTGGACGGGTTGTGGGTCGCGCCTTTATCAGGCAACAGCGTGTCGCGGGTGTTGGCGCTGGGTGTCATGGGCGGACGCGAAACGACACGTTCCGGTTTTGTTGCCCGGCATGCACCAGTCACGGGTTTCCGCTTCGGTGACGTCACGCTTCGGGACCTCAATGTATCAGTACCACCATCCGCACCCATACTGTTGTATCGGCAACCCATAACGAGTCCCGGGGAGGACATCATGGTTGAACTGGTGGGTCAGCCGGGTATTCGTATCGAGTGGACCGGCCCCGGATCACCGGAACATCAGTTCCGGGATCACTATGGCGAGTATGATTTTGAGGACGGCTTCGTCGAGATTGTCAGGACTGGGCAATCCCGCGACTGAAGATCAGTGGTAGTTCATCATTGTTGTCCAGCGTATCGCCGATCGAAAGCGAGCTCTGATAACTTTCGGACAGAATGTTCCGCTTGCCATTGAAGGTGGCACCATCAGGCATGTAGGCGCAGGTCATTGCACGTCGGTAACCGGTCGTCATGTTGGGGCCCGCGCCGTGGGCGACCATTCCATCAATGTAGACAGCATCACCTGCAGTAACCGGTACGGGTATGGGTTCAATATCAGCCAACGCCGGATATCGAGCGGTCAACTCACCCATGTTCTCGCCGATGCCGCTGGGTACGAAATCAGTAAGGTGTTGCGAGCCCGGTAGAAAGTACAGGCACCCGTTCTGCAGCGTGGCGTCATCCAGTGCAACCCAGACGGAGATGGCTTGGCGGCTGTCAAAGGACCAGTAGGGTACATCCCGGTGGAATGCCGTAGCGTTGGCCAGAGGCTCCTTGATCAGTGCCTGGTCGTGCCATATGCGAATCCCGTCAATGTCCGAGAGGTCGCAGGCAATGCGACCGAGTTGTGGTTCGTGCATCAATTTGCGGACGCCTTCGGAGATCCGTGAGAGTAGCATCTGCTGAAGGAATACGTTGGCGTAGTGTCCTTCCTTGCTTCCTGCCGGAGAGCCGTCCAATGTCTGGCCGCCACGTTGCTGTTTGACCGCAGCATCGATCTCGTGTCTCCACGTTGTCAGCTCGTTGGGAGCAAGAAAACCAGGGATGTGAACAAATCCCTGGATGCGGAAGTGATTGATCTGTTTGGTTGTGACCGACTCGATCATGGGGATACTTTAGTTGTCGCCGGTCTGCAGTTCTACGTACCCGCGATAGGCACTGCCGTCGGTCGACATCAATTCCTCATGATCGCCAACGTCCCGGATCTCACCATTCTGGATAAAGACGATTTTGTTGGCCTGCCGGATTGTGGAAAGCCGATGCGCGATCACCACCACAATCCTGTTTTCGGATGCTGTATGTAGTGCGCGAACCAGTGCGTTCTCGGTCTGGGGGTCGAGTGCTGCGGTGGGTTCATCCAGGATCAGTATTTTGGAATTGCGCACGAGTCCCCGGGCGATACTGAGCCGCTGCTGTTGGCCCACCGACAGGGTGTCCCCGGAACGGCCCAGGACCGTATCGATACCTTCAGGCATGTCATTGATGTATTCCATGCAGCCAGCAGTCTCCAACGCTTCCATGATTTCGTCATCTGTGGCGTCTTCCCTGGCAAAGCGCATGTTGTCACGGATCGATTCTGACAACAGAAAGTGTTCCTGGAACACGTAGGAAACTTCGCTTCGGAGGGAATCGAGACGGTAGTCCAGGACATTCTTACCGGCCAGCAGAACCGCACCCTTCGTGGGCCGCAGGAAGGCGGGAATCATGTAGGCAAGGGACGTCTTACCTGCGCCGGTTGGGCCGACAAACGCCACCAGTTCTCCAGGTTGTAATTGAAGATTGATATTCTTGAGGGCAACACGACCGTCGGGAAAAGCAAAGTCGACGTTCTGAAACTCGATACCATCTCCGAGTTCGCCAACATCCTCAGCACCGTCCTCATCCTCTTCCGTGTGATAGTCGATAAAGAAGAACACCCGTCGCACGGCCGCCACATGTTCCTGGAAACGTACCCAGACACCCCCCAGTGTCCCTGCGTATTCTCTGATTGCGCCATACAACGCAAGTACGGCGAAGAAGTCACCTGCTGTGAGTTGCCCGGCGATCTGATGCTGAGATGCGACGTAGCCGGTAATCAGTCCTAGTGCTTCACCAGCCACGATAATGAAGAACCAGATGAAGACGCCAATGACCAGTGCCATGCGCTCACGCCAGAACTGCTGTGCACTCCGGTTGGCGAATTTTTCAGTCTCCTGTTTCATGCCCCCCAGGCTTTGAACTGCGCCGATGTTGTTCATGGCCTCTTCCATAGCATTGGTCGATGCGGCACCCGCGGCTCGCTTGTTCTGATTGGTGCGGCGGATCACGCCGTTCAGTGGCCAGGTGACCAGGAAGACCACCGGTAACATGATCCAGGCTAGCCAGAATAGCCACGGTGCAACATCGGCGTAAGTCGTCTCCAGCTGATACATGGTGATGGCGAATCCCAACAACGTGAAGAAGGGTGTGAAAACGATCTCCGTCACAATGCCCCAGACGGAGGCAGTGTCGTACATGACTCGGTATACCTGGTCACCAACCCGTTGGTCGTCAATGGATGTGATAGAGACGCGTGTCAACCGGTTAAAGAGTCTGGTCCGAAGGTTGTTGATGATGTGCTGCGTCAGACGAACATCAACCCACCACTCTACAATTCCCCAAATGGAACCTGCACCGCTGCCACCGCTGCTGATCTCGTTCTCCGCGTTGCTCGCGGCATCTCTACCACCATATGTGCCGGCACCCGTACCCCCGACCCGAAAACCGATGAGAAACAAGCCCGCGAGGAAGATACAGGTGATATAGAACATGATCTCCATCGGTGGCATGCCTTCCAGGAATCGGAGGATTGGAAGCATGTGCGGTGGAAAATTGACTTCTTCGACGACGAGGGGCTGACCGAGGATGACATGGTCAGTAATGATCTTGAACAACCAGCCCAGGAACAGCCCGGGGAATACCATGGCGAAGGCCATCAGGAACTTCAGGACGAATAGACGCCAGACTTCTTTCAGCAGGAAGAACGACCGGATTACCAGCGTTAGCGTCTCACCACCCGTGATGTCATGGGAGGTGTCAATACGATCATCAAAATTGGCACGGCCAAACAGCCCCGCCTTGATATCAGCGCCCTTTTGCGTGGTGACAACAGTGACGTCTTTGGGATCGTTGGGTTCGGTAGTACTCATGATTCGTCCTCCGCTCCCGCAGTCTCTGCGGTTACGAAGTGACTGTATTCCCCGGGCCGTGCAATCAGGTCATCATGGGTACCAATCTCGGCAATCTGACCGTTTTTCAGCACAGCAATCTGGTCTGCACCCCGAATGGTGGAGAGTCTGTGTGTAATGATGAAGACGACTTTGTCGCGGCCCCATTCTGCCAGGTTAGCGAGGACCTGCTGTTCGGTCTTGGCGTCCAGGGACGCGGTGGGTTCATCCAGAATCAGAATCGGTGTGTTTCTGATGACCGCGCGAGCAATGGTCAGGCGCTGCCGCTGGCCACTGGACAATTTGCTGCCTCGGTCACCCAGTTCTGAATCATAGCCATCATCCATTTCACGGATGAATTCGTCGGCGCAGGCAATCCGTGCGGCCTCTTCAACATCCGCTCTTGTCTTGCCCTCTGTGGCATAGGCGATGTTGTCCGCGACTTTGCCCGTAAACAGGATATTTTTCTGAAGTGCGATGGAGCAATTTGCGCGTACTTCATCAAGCACCAGGTCCGTCAGATCAACGCCGTTGACCTCAACGCGACCCTCCTTCGGATCGTAAAGCCTAAGCAACATGGACATCATGGTGGACTTGCCGGAACCGGTCTGGCCAACGATAGCGGTCATGGTTCCGACCCGTGCTTCCAGGTCTACGCCTTGTAGGATTGGCTTGTCCGGGTCGTAGCCAAAGTGAACGTTTCTCCAGTTCACCGTCTGAATCGGCGCCGGGTATCCCTCCGTTTGCTCTTTGTCGAGCACGGCAGGTTTTAAATCAATAAAAAAGAAGGCACGTTCAAGACCGATGAACAGATCCTGGAGCATGCTCCACCAGCGGACCACGTAACGTTTGGTGTTGACGACCTCTTCCACCCTGCCTCGAGCCGCTTCGAACGCTCCCAGGTTCCAGAACGTGAATGCAATCAGCCAGGCAAAAACAGCGCCAAGATACGTTTCCCTTTCTTCAAGGACCCACATCACCATCGTGTATTCCATGCCGATGATGGTGAGTCCTCCGACAAACGCACACAACATGCTCAGGATGATCATTTCGAGCCGGTAGTAGAGTGCCGCGTCCAGAGCTCGTTGCGAATCGGACCTGAACCGCCGCAGTACCAGTGACTCGGCCCGGTTGGCCTTGATGACCTTGTTGGCAGCAAAGGTCTCCTGCAGCCTGGATGTGAGGTCACTGTTGGCCACACGATTGGTGATGGACTTTCTGCGCAGTCGAGGTGTGTAGAACCACGTGAGGATGATCATCGGAACGGAGGCAAGTGCGATGATACCCATCATCACCGGCGCGAAACCGATCACGAAGCCCATCGCTACGGCCAGGTTTGAGAGGGTGATGATCGGTCCAATCAACACCTGTTGCAGGGCCGAATTGATCTGATTGCTATCCTGGTTCACGCGATAGATCGCATCACCTGCCCGTGAGTCGTTGTGAAACTGCAGAGAGACCTGCTCAACCTTCTGGATCATCGTTACCCGCAGGTAGTGGATCACGTTCTGCCATGTCCATGACTGGTAGTACGGCATGAGCAATAAATTGGCGATGACGCCGAAGATAGCGCCGAACAGGAACCAGGCCAGCGATCGATTTCGCACACTTTCTCGCTGTTCGTGGGTCATTTCGAACCCTTTCAGTGTGATGCCGTCCAGGGTGTTGTCAGCGCGGTCGAGAAAACCACGAAACTGATCGATATTGACGCCGTTCATCTCGACCTGCACTTCGCCGAGCATCGCATGGTTCAGTTTGTTGACGACGATTTCTTCTTCCGTCGGCAGCCATTCGATACGATTGATTGTGTGTTCTCGAACGTGAACCTCGACTGGAATTTCGAATTCGCTCCTGACGTCCTGAAGGCGGGTGCGCAACTCGCTCAGGGCGGTGTCGTCCGCGACGGAGAGATTTGCACGAAGCCATGTGATGCGCGGATATGAATCTGCCCAGGGCCACTGGATGGGATCGGCGATCCTGCGATCCCAGTCAACGTCACTGGTTGCCACATCCTTGAAGACTTCACTCAGTGCACCTGCCAGTTCAAGCACCTTTGTACCTTTGCTCGATTGTGGGCCAAAGACCTCGACCATGATTGAGTTCTGTGTCTGGTCAGCCAGTGCGGCCTCGACTTGTTCGAGCGTCCTGGCTTGAGCTTGACCAAGGTCTCGTCCATCGAGGGCAGGACCGACGATATCGAAGGAAAAACGCCTGTAAGCAGCAGGTAGACGATTATTCTTGAGCGCCGTCAGAGCAGAGGTGTTGTCGTTCAGGTAGCTATCGTCGAGGAACAGAAATAGCGCCTGTGCGTCGGTGACGCGTTGCCCATTCAAGATCTTGTTAAACCAGAGGTCGCCGGTGATGAGACCCGCGACGGTGCCGGTGGCCAGCATGAAAATCGGGAATATGATGTTGGCAGCGAGGATGTGCCACTTCATTGGCACCATGAACGGCCAGGACTTCTTGAACAACCAGAGGAGGCGGGAGAAGGAAATGTCCGGGGGTTGAGTATCGTCCGCCAGTTCCCTTGCTTTCCACATGTCCGTGGAGTCGCTATCCCTGATATTCTCGCTCACGCTGCTCTCCACCGCATCATTTGTACCACCGTTCCAGTGTTCGGTTCTGGCTTTTCACGCCAGTTTTGGTCGAGAAGGACGTTACCTGTTCCCTACCTGTCGAGCGTGCAGGTCCTTAGGGGTACCAGCATTTTCAACGTTGATTTTTGGTTTCGACGTGCGATGCGAGCATAGCGTAACCATCTAGCAGATCACTCCCGAAAGCCGCACACTGTGTAAGGATTTCGTAAAGAAGGCGCGTAGAGTGCCTGATGGGCCATGGGCAATGCAAACCTCATCTAAAGGCACTTTCAGCTAAAAGGGAAAGGCACTTTCATGCAAGAGGGGCATGGCACTTTCAGCACGAGGGTGGCGCAGGAATCCGATGCGTCGACCACTGAAGATGACATTCTCAGTTCGTGCCAGGGCAAGGTGGCAAGCTTCAAGTTGCGGCGTTGCGACCATGTCTACCAACCCAGTTTCAGATGGTTTTGGATGAGTTGCAGACTTGATCCGTCGGCGAACTGAGTGCTAAGGACTAATAGACAACTGTGGGGGAGACAGAGTATGGAAATCGGTGAGTGGAAACCCGTCGGCGCTGCATCGCTGCTCTATCGCGAACTGGGTCTTGAGACCAAAGTCGCAGAACTGGAAGCGTTCGGATACACGGTGGTAGAATCTGACAAAGTGGGTCCACCGGAATTTGCAGGGGAGGTCAAAGCCGCGCTCGAACGCACGATGGTGCGTGGCTGCGGCCCCGATCCCGATTGTTGGGCGAACGTCAATGACATCCAGCGGTTCATGTTATGGGAAGACCCGATTTTCGAACGGCTGTCTTAGAACCCGGCAGGATTGGGCCTGGCGCAATATCTGCTCGGTACCGATTGTGTGCTCAGCCTATGTGCAGACTGGGTCAAAGGCCCTGGGAAAGTGCGGACTGGTATTCACGGTGACTACCTGGACCCGGCCATCAATGCCCAGGCGGAGTACGCCATAAACAGCAACATGCACCTTATGTTGTCCGATTACTCGAAGGACGACGGAGGGGTCTCCTTTGTGCCGGGCAGCCACAAGTGGCGTCGTCAGGCGACACCACCGGAAGCAAAATACTGGGCAGACCTCGCGGTGCCGGTGGAAGCGCCCATGGGTTCCATGGTGATCTGGGGGAAACATACCGGGCACGGCTCCTATCCGAAAACGACCCAGGGACTGCGGATGACGTTGCAGTGCGAATACATGCGCCGACGTCAACAGACCGAGGAAGCCTATCGCGACACGGTCACGCAGCTAGTACTCGACCGCAATCCAGTCCCGTTTGCAGGCTTGATGGATGTCTACAGTCTGTTTCCCTTTGGCAAGAGTGACTGGGATATCGAGCGGATGTCTGGTGCAGAGACCGGTGCCTGTAACGGGCAACGGCTGGAAAACTATCGCAGTCTGTTTGATATGGAACCAGCTGCTGGCAAAACGACGCTACGTCCTGCCTACGACTACATGCACTTCGATGGCAAGATGACATCGCAACGAAACGTTGAACGTGGTCGTCGCAGCGTCGCCATGCAGAAGGAATCCGCAAAGGAAAATGCAAAAGAAAACGAAAAGGAAAACGCGGCGGACTGAGCCGGCGTCATGCTAAATCGGCTGCGCATACTGCAGATTGGGGATGACCCTGCAACGTCATTCTGTGCGCTCCAGTTTGCCCGTTGGGGCGCCGATGTGCTCAAGGTGACAGACGATGATCTATCGCCCGGTGAGTCGACCGATCCTGTCGCTCCTTACAGGCACCAGTACGAGAATTTGAACAAACGTCTGTTGCCGTCCGGTAAGCTGTCTTCCATGGCGGCCACGGCAGACCTGATCCTGACTGCGAAGGCGCCCGATGCACTGCGGGACTCAACCATCACTCCCGGTGCCGAAACCATCGTTCATCATGTCCTGCCATTCCCGGAAGGCACAGATTGGACAGGACTCATGGCTGATCCCTTGCTGATTGAAGCGTTGACAGGGTACTTGTCCGCCAATGGTTCGGGTGAGCTTCCCCCGGTACGCGCGCCGGCTAATTTGATCGTCTATGTGACCGGGGCGAATGCCTTTGCCGCATCGTTGGCTGCTTTGCTACGCCGTCATCACCATGGTGCCAGCGGCCGCGTTGTAACCTGCCAGCTGGACGTGCTCCTGAGTCTGTGCCCGTTTGTGCGCTACCAGTATGCAGGTACAGCGGAACGGCGGCGGGGTGGTCCCGGCACCGGTGTCCGGTTGTACCCGGTAGGGGATGGGTATTTGTCAATCACCCTGGTGCCTGCGGACAACTGGGAAGCACTGATGGAACAACTGGGATCTCCGGACGTGCCCGAAGTTCTCAGGCACGCGTCTGGCAGGTCTGATGAGAAGGCTGTGGCGCAGTTTCTTCGAGAGCGCAGCGTTGGCGTCTCGTGTGAGCTGGTATGGAATGCACTGATGCAGCAACCTCACCTGAAGGGTATTGGCTGGTTTCAGACATTGCCCCAGATCCTTAAGAACCCGCAGCTGTCAGCACTCGACTACTTCGAATCGACGGGAAGCGGGACCGACGCTGGAGATGTCGAAAAGGTGCCAGGGTTACCCGCGCAGTTGAGTATCTGCAAACCAACACCGGCAGCGCTGGCTCGAGAAGGGGCAGGTTGGCGCTCTGATGACCGGGTACCTGCCGCGAGCGGCAATGACCCTGCGCGTAAACCACTGGATGGTGTCAGGGTTGTCGACTTTACCCAGGCGTGGATTGGTCCTTTTGCGACGATGTTGCTCGCGGATCTGGGCGCCGAGGTCATTAAGGTGGAAAGCCATCTGCGGATTGATGTCTGGCGTGGGTCAGGACAGGTGCCGCCCGAACAAATGGCCAACCCGCAAGCTGATCAACGTAATGTGAGCGCGAATTTCAACAGCACAAACCGAAACAAGCGTGAGCTTGCCGTTGATCTGACGAGTGAATCGGGTCGCGAGGTGGTGCGAGCACTGATTACGACGGCAGATATCGTGATCGACAACTACACACCTCATGTAATGCGTAAGTTCGGACTGGACTATGAATCTATTCGGGCACTCAAACGCGACATCATCTCGGTGTCGTGGTCCGGATACGGCGGGCGGGGTCCATACAGTGACTATAAGGCCAACGGCACTACCACTGAGGCGATGGCTGGTTGGGACGCGTTGTTTGGTTATCGGGAAGGCCCACCGATGGTGATGGGTTTCTACCAGTGTGATGCCATGTCCGGGATGCAGGTCGCAGCAACGACATTACTGGCCCTGTTGCATCGCACCTATACGGGCGAGGGTCAGTGTGTGTCAGGTTCAATGATCGAGACCGCTGCAGGTTATATGGGACCCGAGTTGCTTGCAGTTTCCTCTAATGTCGAGGTCCCGCGATGGGGGAATGATCACCCCGATCGATATCCGCATGGAGTGTTCCGCAGCGCCGATGAACCGGACCATGTCGATTGCTGGGTCGCGGTCTGTTGTCAGACGGATTCGCAATGGCGCTCGCTTGCGCGCTTACTTGGTGACGATGTCACCTTTTCGCTGACGCAACGGCTCTCAGCAAGGGACAAGATTGACAAGAAGTTGTCTGCCTGGGTTGCTGAGAGGACCCGTGCGCAGGCAGCTTCTGAATTGATGACAGCGGGCATTGCTGCCGTCCCGGTGCTGAATGTGCTGGAAACGCTGACACATCCGGTCTTCTCGAAACGAGAATGGTTCATCCCCATGCAGCATCCGGACGCGGGTGAGCATTTCTACGGGGGTTTCCCGTGGGCGTATGAGGGTACGTCACTGACTGCTGAGAGACCACCGCCCAGACTTGGTGAGCATACAAGGGAGATTCTCGCATCGCTTGGGTACGACGCTGCGGCCATAGACGAGCTCTTTGACCGTGATGTCGTGGGGTGTATCCGATAGCAGTCGACAGACATCGATTCACGATGGGCCAGTCTGGAATACGGACGGCAGTGTTGATGCGGCGCTATGCTGCCCTACCGGTACGGACATCTGACGCCCTGATTGGTGTAACCAGTCCTGAAGATACCGGGACAACATGCAGAGGCAGGTCCTGTTGTCGCTCTTTCAGCCAGTCAATCTCGGTCAACTGTCCATCAGCAGTTTCGCCCACGGCTGTGCAGTGCTCCACCCGGTCACCGGACGAATTTGGTCTGATGAAACCAGGTTCCATCCTGGTGTGTCCTATGACGAATCCTGCGTGGACGCCGCTTTTTGCGCACGCGTCTGGCCTCGTGACTGACATGGGCGGTATCCTTGGCCATGGCTCCATTGTGGCGAGGGAATAAGGTATGCCCGCTGTTGTGGGTACAGGCATCGGAACGCAGAGCATCCAGTATGCGCAGCAGATCACGGTGGGTGGTGATGAAGGGACGGTCGATCTGACCGATACGAAACCGGGCGTTTAGCTGGCACCCGGTTGTCGTCACTCGGGGAACAACGTATGCAGCGAATAACAAGCGAACACGTCAACCATTACCTGGAACATGGCTATGCCATTGTGCCGGACTTTCTTAACGAATCAGAACTTGCAGAAGCACGTGAGGAGATTCGGACAACGCTTCCCGGGTGGGTGGAGTTCTGCGATGACCCGACGGCCCCAAAGCCCACAAACTCGCAACACAATTTTTTGCCTGGCCAGGGTGCGACCCGCTTTCCGTACACGGGCAACATGCTGAACCATATCAGCATGCATCCGGACCTCGTCGAGTTTGCGCGTGCTCGTGCAGGCGGGAACGAGGTGTTCTGTGAACAGGCGAATCTGAACGTCAAATGCATGGACCATCCCAGGGACCAGGACCAGGCCATGCACTGCGACTTTGGCAACCACTCGCTGGCTTATCCGCCTGATCTGCCGGAGTACTGGCAGACCGCCTACATTGTGTACTTTACGGACGTCGACGAAGACCATGCGCCGACGGCGGTGTGTTCATGGCAACACTATCCCGAGAGCCTGCGTTGGCCGGCCATGTATAAACGTGAGGATCGTCCGGCGTTGTACGACAACGAGGTCAAGGCGACGGTTCCAGCGGGCGGCTTGTTGATGTACAGCATGCGAACGTTTCACCGGGGGACGCCATTTCTCGCTGACGTTGGACGCATTGTTGAGTTCATTACCTATGCGCCGGCGGCGTGGAAGTGGCTGGGGATCACGGGTTGGTCGGTGGAAGCGATCCGCCCCGCGTTCCGCGGGTGGATTGAGTCTGCAACACCAGAAGAACGCGAGTTACTGGGTTTTCCACCGCCGGGTCATTCCTACTGGACGGATGAGACAAGGGAAGGTGTTTCCGCGAGGTATCCTGGGATGGATATGTCACCCTACCTGGATTGAGTTACGCATGATCCGTGTCCGCGGCAGAAACGTAACAACTGCATGACATCGCACAAAGATAGGCTTTTCTATGACGGGCAATGTCCACTCTGCCGCAGCGAGATGGACATGTTGGCCAGGCTCAAGCGAGAGGATCTCGAACTCATCGACATACACGGTGACCGGCCACCAGGCCTGCCCGCGCGTGAAACGCTTCTCAAGGTCCTGCACCTTCGGACCAGTGATGGCGAGTGGATCACCGGCATCGATGCAACTGTCCGAGCATGGTCCTCAACGCGAGTGGGCGGGCTGTGGCGTTTGCTCAACCTGCCAGGCGTCCGGCCCGTTGCGGAGAAACTCTACAGCGCTTGGGCAAGACGCCGCTACCAACGACGCTACGGTCGCTGATTCGCAATCAATTCTTCTTTCATGACATGTACCCGCGATTTCCGGGTGCAAAGCCTGCCGGTGAATTACGATAGACTCGGTGCTTGCCAAGTTTTCCGATGGAGCGCCTGTGGTACAGATCAACCAGAAAATCACCCGTAAAGTGGGCTTTGTTGACGACGGTCGTGACTACCCGCTGTATACCCGTTATCACCGCAACACCGTGCAGCGTGACCTGGTGGACCAGGGTTATTACGTGGAGGTCGAGGGAAACACACCAAAACGGGACGGGTACGACACCACGGAAGGGAACTATGCACCGGGTGATTTGCCCGTCCCGGAATCCGACATAGAACGTCTGCGTGATGACCTGACGACCTTCGGATACTGTCTTGTTGCTGATGCGTTGTCGGAGGAACAGCTCAGCATGTATCGCGCACGGGTGGATGAACAAGCCGCCGGTGAACGAAGGGCGGGTGTTGCCTCGTTTGCTTCCGCAGACGAAAGCGGTGTGGCGACGAACCAGTTTTTATCCGCTCTGGTGAACAAGGGCCAGTGCCTTGCAGACGCAGTCGAAATCTCGTCACGTAGTATTCAGAAGGCGGAATTACTGGACCAGTTGATGGAGGAGGTACTGGGACGCAGCTTTATCTGCAACTCCGCCTCTGCGGCATTGGCGGGGCCAGGGGGTACGCCACAGATGCTGCACTGTGGTCAGTCCATGATCCCGAAACCTTGGCCACCATGGCCGTACGAGTGTTTCCTCGGATTCCTGCTGGACGACTTCACTGCGAACAACGGTGGCACACTGGTGATTCCAGGCTCCCACACAATTCTATCAGCGGCGGGCACGGACCCGATCCCGGAACTGCCCCCCACGACCAACGTCACGGCTCCCGCAGGGACAGCACTGATCATGGACGGTCGGCTCGTACATGGTACAGGCGCAAACCGTAGCGACGCGCTCAGACGGCTCATCATCCTGACCTTCCATAAGCCATTTATTCGGCAGCAGGAACAATGGATGCTGACGCTCGACAGGGATGTGTATGCGTCGGCGAGTCCGAAGTTGAAAGAACGATTGGGGTTCCAGGCCTGGCATGGTGGTCTGGGCGGGTTTGAAGGCAATGGTGAGGGAAGTGTGGCGCCACTGAGGGACGACTACCAGTCCATAGGAGTCATGACCCCCGATGACCATGTCGCAACGTCAACGTTTGCAGCGCGGTCAAAAGGACAGTATTCGCGTCGGATGATGGGAAAAATGAAAGCGGCGGACAAACTTCTGACTCGCGATGACGAGATTCCTGAAGCCTAGTGACCGAATCAGACTTCCGCGGGGTCGACCTCGTCGCTCAATGGCTCCGGAGCCCAATTGGGATTAGGTCTTGGCATCAACGCTTCGACTTCGTTCTGCCATTGGCGGAGGGCTTCCCGCAGTCGGTCCAGGATCTCCGGGTGCGCCTGTGCCAAATCGTTGGTCTCCGAGACATCACTTTCGAGATTAAACAGTTCGTAACGATCATCTTCAAAATGGTGAATGAGTTTCCACGGGGCCTCGCGAACGGCGGCTGCAGGTCTGCCCCCCCTGGTTGGCATAGTGTGGTTAGTGCCAGAAGATGGGTCCGCGATCGAACGCGTTGTCTGTCAGTACTGCAGGCTCGTGCCGTCTGGATGTTGGGTTGGATTCTGTCTTGCGTGGAATATGCAAAGGTGAGAGAAAGAACTCCGAAGACCAGCCAGGCGGGAGCACACCATGAATGTTGCACATCTCTCATAGACCTTTCCTGGGAAAGACTGGGAGACCATCGCTCCTGACGAGGTGGGTCTCGATAACGCTGTACTTGAAGCTGCCGCGGACGCCGTTTTCGAGATTGAAACCCGATACGGTTTTCTGGTCGTGAAACAGGGGCGTGTTGTGTTTGAGCGTTACAAGCGTGACGTGACCGCAACCAATCACATTTTTTCGGCCACGAAGGGCCTGGGTGCCACGTTGATCGGTATCGCGGAGCAACAGGGATTGCTCAGAACCAGGGACTGGATTGCAGACTGGTTGCCTGTGCATCATCCAGACATTGCGCCGGACGCCGAGATACGACATGTCCTGAATATGACTGCAGGGACCGACCCCTCGGGCTCACGCTGGGCGTACAACAGCAACTTCATCCTGAACTCACTCACCGGGATTCTAGGGCTCGCAAGCGGGATGCCACCGGTGCGCTTCTATGAGGAATATCTGAAGCAACCATTGCAGCTTGGTTTCGACTGGCCCTCCAACAACAAGGGCTGGATACAGATCGGCAGTCAGGGACCGTTGCCGGTGATTGAGGCAACACATCGGGACATTGCGAGAATGGGCCTGTTGTGGATGCATGGTGGACGCTGGCGTGAACAACAACTGATGGCGCAGGAATTTGTCGAAGAAGCGCTGACGTCACCCTATCCAAAAGCCAACGCTGCATACGGGTACCTTTGGTGGCTCAATTGCGACACGGGTACCTGGCGTTCGACGGCTGGTCGAAGCGGGACCGGACGCTGGTTTCCTTTTATGCCCGACAATGTGTTCGTAGCGCTGGGTGCGCGCGGTAAGGTGATGATCGTTGTGCCAGACCACGAACTGATCATGGTCAGTATGGGGGATACCGCGCAGGAGAAATCTGCCAACTACCTGGGGACCATGATGCACCGCGTGGCACGCATCTGTGGCTATGAGACCTGAGCCCATGTTTTACTGATCTCTGAATCGGAACGGATCGGAAAGGGAAAACATAATGGGTAACGAATCACGCACGGCACTGGTGGAATTTCAGATCCGGGAGGAGAACGCGTCGCAAGCCGAGTGGCTGGAGGTCTGGAAACCTCGTGGCCAGGATGCATTGGAAGGAGAGCCGGACACCGTCGCCTACGGCGCTACGGTCAACGTTGAGAATGAACTGAACGTCCTGATTTTTGAGCGGTACGCCAACGGCGATGAAAGCCTGGCCGCGCACATGGACCGACCTGCTCACGATGACCTGATGAAGGCGCTCGGCGAGCGCAATATGACAAAACGCCGGGTCATGAGCACCGTGTTCAACGACATTCCCGGATACGGATGGTGGGGCCGCGGACCAGCAGGTGCAAGCCAGCAGGCCGGGCATCTGCTAGTCATCATTGGCATGCGATTTGGTGATGACGCCCAACGGGACCGATTCATCGAAATCTCCGGTGAACACGCAAAATACTGCTACGAGAATGAACCGGACACTCTGATTTACAGTGGTGGTATTGCCACCGGTGATGCTGATCGCGAAATCGATCTGAAAGAAGGGGAACTGGTTTTTGTAATGGCTTGCACCAGCCAGGAAGCGGCACAAAAGCATGCGGAAGATCCGAACCATCTGGCCGTGGGTGGCAAACTTGAGGAGGCCGGCGTGAACATGGAGGTGACGTTCATGCGGACCTACCGCAGCACGGAATTTGGCTATCTCTGGCGCGAATAGCACAAGTTTGGGGTCAGTGTAATAATTCTGCTCCGACTGTTTACTGACCCCCTCTTTTCTCTGAACCCAATAAGGAATCTGCTATGACCCTGGATGTCTGGCCGGAAGCCCCGGATCTGCGACGTGATGACATCAGCTTTCACTTTCGAGGCAATAACTACCAGGGACATCTGGTAGCACCGCCGGCGGAAGTGGGTCCTCGACCTCTGGTGTTGGTCATTCACAACTACCAGGGTCTGAAGTTCTTTGATGTTGATGTGGCGGAGTACCTGGCTCGGATCGGCTACGTAGGGCTGGCGATCGACCTCTACGGTGACATCGTCCCTCCGGATCAGCGGCTGTTCCCGGAAGACCCGGCCAAGATCCACGATTTTCAGGCGAAGTGCTTTGAAGGGATGGTCGCGATGGACCACGACTATGAGTTGTTTCGGTCCACCATGCAGGAGTGGCTGACCCTCGGGCTTTCACATGAAACGGTGGATGAATCGTTTTCGGCAGCAGCCATTGGTTACTGCTTTGGCGGTGTCGCTGTGATCGAGGCAGTGCGCGGGGGATTGGATCTGTCAGCGTGTGTATCTTTCCATGGTTTGCTGCAGACCGGTGAAGACCCAAACCCGATGAAGTTCGGCACACAACGCCCTCCGCTCAAGACCTGTGACAACAACTACAACACAAACACGGTGCTCCTGATTGAGAACGGCGCGCTCGACGGCCTCGTGCCGCTGGAGAGTCAGCAAAGTTTCTTTGCGGAGATGGATGAAGCTGGTGTCGACTGGATTTTCCACAACCACGCCGATACGCCGCATGGGTTTGCGCTGGCCAAAACGCTGGGCGGCCCCGGCAAGCTGCACGAAGCGACGGACCGCCGTTCAACCATGAACATGCTCAGCGTGTTCCGGGAGGTGTTCCCGGGGATTCCGCAGAATCCTGTTGAGTACAATGGCGCTGGAACGCGTATCCCGGTCTAGCTGCGCGCGCAGTGCATGCGGTGAATAAAGAGCCTGAAAAAGAATAGAACACTCCCGAGACAACAAAAGGAATTCACATGACGCCCCCGGAACGCCTACGAGCACTGCTTGCTGAACCCGGATTTGTGCCGATGCCTGCGGTCTGGGACGGATTGACGGCGAAGATGACCAGTGCCGCTGGGTTCAGGACAGCATTCCTCTCTGGTTCGTGCGTGGCTGCCAGTCGCCTTGGCGGTCCGGACCTCGATCTGCTGTCTTTCGCGGAGATGTTCGACTCATTCAATCTTGCCAGGGCTGCGGCGCCGGAGCTTCTGCTGCTGGCAGATTGCGACCACGGCTACGGCAACGTGATGAACGTGCAACGAACCGTGCGGGCATACGGTCGCGCTGGTGCTGCGGCTGTCCTTATTGAGGATAAGGTGACACCGCGCGCACTGACTTCTGCTGGCAAGCCGACAATTACCCGTGACGAGGCGCGCATGAAGATACGTGCTGCAGTTGAGGCTGCAAAAGAGTCGGGTGTGCTGGTGCTTGCCCGGACCGATTGCAGACCAACACTCGGCATCGATGAGGCGGTGGCGAGAATTGAGATGTACGCGGAAGAGGGTGCGGACATCCTGTTCCTTGACTCACCGGCGGACAGAGACGAGATGTTGCGTGCGACAGCTGCGGCCGCTGGCAAGCCGTCCTTTATCGTGCTGGTACCCGGTTCAAAACGCCTGCCAACGCGCAAGGAAGCCGAAGTACTTGGATTCAAGATCGGTACCTATCCGCAAGCCACAGTCTCAGCGGTTATTGGCGCGATTGGTCAGGGTCTTGAAGCCATTCGGACCGAGGACGTCGGGGCCGCGCCCGCTACCGTCGCACCTCGTGAAATGATGGACGTGTTGGGTTACGCGGACTATGACGCTGAGGCCAGCCGTTTCATGACATCTTCGGATGCAGAATCCCAGTAGGATTAACCCGGATGCGACGCGAATTCTGGGAGGGCCTCTGGGCTGAGGGGATGACACCCTGGCATCGCCGCGAGCCAAATGTGGCACTCTCTGTTTGGCTCTCTGTACTGGCACTGCCGTCGTCGCCACAGGAAATTACCAGCAACTAAAGGGCGACTAGTGTGCAAAGAGAGCTTGTTCGCATCTTCTCCACGCTATTGAGTGCAGTACAATGCAAAGACGTGGCGTATACGGATTTGTGGGACATCCTTCGGTGATTTCTACGTCATCGGACTTCCGACTGTACAATTTGGGAGTCAGGCTCGGAAACGAGACGGGCAAGCAATCACGATATCTGGTGCCTTGCGGCAAGCACAAACCAACCACAGACCCAGAGGCGTCAAGGCTGGCACAGCGATAGTTCGAAAATGAGGCGAACACTAATTTGTGTGTGGGCGCAGAAGCAGCGAAACTACGGTGCTTTCAATAAGTGTGAGATGTAGAGATGAGACCAAATCGCGTTCGTCAGAAGCTGGAAGCGGGCGAACCCGCGTTTGTCTGTAGTGGTTTCACGCATGCAGACGACATTGATTCCTTTGGGCCCAAGGGTTTCGACGGTATCTGGTTGGAAGGTGAGCATGGCTCGGTTGATGCGGCAGACCTGGGTAACCTGACACGTGCCTGTGATATCTGGGGTATGACGTCTGTTGTGCGTGTCAACAAGAACGACCAGGGGCTCATCTACCGCACGCTGGACCGAGGCGCACAGGGCATTATCGTGCCCCACGTCGACACCGCCGAGGAAGCGCAGAACCTGGTCAATGGCGGTAAATTTGCGCCACTGGGCAAGCGTGGACTCTTCACGTCGCGGCAGGGCTATGGCACGAAAGATTTCCTCGAACGGGCCAACGACGAAACGCTACTCGTTGCCCTCATCGAGGACATCAAAGCGTGGGAAAACCTGGACGCGATCCTTGAAGTTGATGGGCTGGACGTGCTCTTCGTCGCCCCATCGGACTTTGCCGCCTCGATGGGACTGATCGGAGAAGTCGGACACCCCGACGTGCAGGAAAAAATCGATGACGCCCTGACACGCATTGTCGCCGCGGGCCGTCATGCGGGAACGCTGGCGTTTGCAGGGAATGTGGAAAAGTACGCAGCGATGGGTGTGCGATTTTTCTATACAGATACGGGGCCCTGGATTGCCGCGGGTGCCAAAGACTTCATGGCGAAAGCGCGTGGTGCAATTGGTTAGCGCGATCTGATGTCGCCCATCGGGATCAGGGTGGGGCTACGTATTGATTTGCCCGGGTCCATTCGGCCTGAAGATGTTGTTAGGCGAACGGTGAGGGAACGTGAAACACGACCTCGCCCTACGAGACTGCCGGATTGTCGATGGCAGTGGCATCGTAAAGGTGCCATCTCATAAACGTTGTTGGTACGGAGGGCTGATCTATGTCTAGCAACAAACCCTCGGAAAGAACTTTCCCGCGCACGGAAGTCTTCGCCGAGATCGATCGTCTGGGCTTGAACAGCAATGTGCTTGAACTCGAGAGCGAGGGTTACACCGTTGTGCCCTCGGTGCTCGATGCCGAAACCATTGCTCGCGCACAGGCTGCGATACTCAATCAGCTCGAACGCAAGACGGGGTCGCGCCCTGATCTCAAAACCTACGACGGCCCCGCGTTGCCGCTTGCTCATTTCCTGTTGTTCGAGGATGAGGTGTTCGAGGAGATTCTGGTGAACGAGGTGATGCTCGCGCTCCTGACGTATCTGCTTGGCCAGTCAATGGCGATTTCCAGTATGACCAGCCACGTCAAAGCATCCGCAAACTCACATCTCCCGTTACACAGCGACACGCCTGGGCTTTTTCCATTCCGTTCGGAGAGCATCGTTGCCAACTGCAACTTCGCACTTGATGACTACACAAAAGAGAATGGTTGTCTGGGGATCATTCCCAGTACTCACCGGTTCGGTCGTAATCCAACTGGAGATGAGAACAATCCCCACACCAATCCATTTGTTGTTCCCATCGAAGTCCCCATCGGGTCGGCCATTATCTACCACGGCAATACCTGGCATGGCGCGTTCAAGCGCGAAGCCCCTGGTGTGCGTTTGAACCTGGCGGTTTTCATGGCGCGCAACTTCATCACGCGGCAGGAACGGATAAAGGAAAATGTCACCCCGGAGATGATCGAACGCAACGGCGAGCGGTTCGCCCGGCTGTGTTCTCTGTACGAGTTCAACGGCTACGAGGAAGACGGTCCGGATTTTGCGAAAGCGGCCAAGTACCCCGGATTTCTCATTGATCCGCGGTTCGGCTAAGCACCATGTCAGTTGAAGAATGGACACCCGGGTGTCCAGTTCCGTTCCAGTTTCCTGAAGTAGCCATCGCATTCGTGGAGATCAGATGAATACAAAGCGCACGATCTTCGGGATCCTGTTGACCCTATTTCTCACCGGTGCGCACGCAGACGCTTGCTTCGATCTGTACCAGCTGACCGATTATCAGCATGCCGTTGAGCCGGGCACTGAAGTTGACGCTGCCGGTAACGTGCCACGCCACTGTCTGGTGAGAGGTGTCATCAATCGAGCCATCCGATTTGAAGTAAGACTGCCCCTCGAGAACTGGAACGGTCAATTTCTGATGCTCGGCACAGGTGGTTCCTCCGGTGTGATCGCTGATACTAGGGGAGTGCTGGTCATGGGATTCGCGGCGTCGTCGACCGACACGGGTCACCAGGGGATTGGCCTCGAATTCGCCGAGCAGCCGGAAGCGGCGCTGGATTATGCGTTTCGCGGGGTACATCTCGCGGCACTGACGTCTAAGAAGATCATTCAGCGCTTTTACGACAAGAAAATATCAGCGTCTTTTTACGGCGGATGCTCCAATGGTGGTCGTCAAGGTCTCATTGAAGCGACCCGGTTCCCTGGTGATTTTGATGGCATTGTCGCGGTCGCACCGGCGTTCAAGCCCATCGCCCACGGCACCAACTGGAATACGATGGTGTACCGCGCCCAGCAGGCAGGTCCGCTGACAGCTGACCATATCCAGTTGCTTGACGATACGTCGCGCAAGTCTTGTGACGCGCTGGACGGTGTTGAGGATGGCATTATCAATGACCCTCGCCAATGTACAAAGGCGCACTATGATCCGACCCGGTTGCTGTGTAGTAAGAAAGAAGACCAGGATCCCACCACCTGCCTTACACCAGCCCAGCTCAACACAGTTCAGCAACACTATCGTGGTGTTGTGGATGCAGAGGGCCGGATGATATCGCCACCACTCATGCCCGGTAACGAATCAGGTAGCAGCTGGCCCATGTGGGCACTGACTGGCTTTCAAAACCCTGAGACTGGTGAAGCCCTCATGGAGAGTATCAGCCAGCTGGGCGCCGAGTACCACCTGCGCTCCTGGGTGTACCGGGACCAGAACTACGATCCTTCGACCTTTGACATCCTTGCTGATCAGCATGGTCTTGGGCGAGCCTCAGCGGTACTTGATGTGAACACAACGGATTACGGCGTGTTCCGCGAGCGTGGTGGCAAGGTGCTGGTGGTGCAGGGCTGGAACGATTACCCCGTCAGACCAGGTGGTGTGATCGAATACCTCGCCCAGGTTGAAGCCGCCAACGGCGGTCCCGAACGCACGCGCGAATTCTTCCGACTATTCATGGTGCCGGGTATGGGCCATTGTGGCGGTGGACCAGGTGCGCACGTGTTTGACTACGTGAGCCCCCTGGTAAACTGGGTTGTAGAGGGCGACGCACCGGAGGAGTTGATTGGCGGTCGAGCGGACGGTGCCTTCACCCGCAAGCACTGTGTCTTTCCTGCGATCGCCAGTTACCAGGGTGGCAATGAGAACGATGCGGCGAGTTTCCGTTGCGAGGCCGCGTTAAAATGATCCGTTTGGATCTGAGGCTCTCTCTGACCCGCGAAACTTATCCGTGCCCTGAATCGACGTGTCCTTCAGGTGGTTACGCACCTGTTTTGAGAACGCCCTGGTCCGCTCATCTTTCTGGGCGATGGTCTCGGTCAGCCTCTGATCCTCGCGTTGCAGCTTGAAATAGTTCGATAGTTGGCGCTCATCCAGGTCTCCCGCGACGATCGCTGATTGCACAGCACATCCAGGTTCAGATCCGTGCTGGCAGTCTCGGAATCGGCACTCGAGCACTAGCGTTTCGATATCGCTGAACGTCTCCCTGAGTCCTTCTTCCGCCAGACCAACAGAAAGGTCGCGCATTCCTGGGATGTCCAACAGGAGGCCGCCACCCGGTATCGCGTGTCGGTCAGTTCCATCGACGAATACCTTTGGCCCACCAAAGACTGGCCGGGTGTTGATAAGAAATCAAGGTGACCATGGGTCCGAGTTTGAATTCAGACCGCTGTCTACAACGGACGCTGAATACAGGGGGCGCGTTTCCGGTGTGCGCATGCTGGTGGTATATGGCCTGCCGGTAGGGTTGCTGTGTGGTGGTGCGTTGATCGAATGGATCGTTATCAGGGCAACGTTCACCCTGTATTATAGCGTCGGTGCGACGCTGACGCTGCTGACTGGGCTGAAATGGCCGGTAATGATGCGAAGTTGATCCCCACTTTCAGCCATAGGTCTCAGTATAATCCTGTAGACGAACAATGCTCACCGGACTGATGAAATGGCTTACAACGATGCCAACGTCTTTGCCCAGATTCTCCGTGGCGACGCACCTGCCTTCAAAGTGTATGAAAACGACTTCGCGCTTGCCTTCATGGACATCATGCCTCAGGTGGATGGCCATACCCTCGTGATACCGAAATATACCGCGGAAAACCTGCACGATGTGGCGCCGGAGATCCTTGGCGAAACCATGAAGGTCGTTCAGCTTGTATCGGGTGCAGTAAAAAGCGCCTTCGACGCACCCGGCATCATGATTGCACAGCTGAACGGCGCCGCCGCCGGTCAGACCGTTTTCCACCTGCATTTTCACATTATGCCGCGCTTCGATGGGCTTGACTTCAAGTTGCATGCGCGTGAGGTTGAGGACGGAGAGAAACTGGCAGGATTCTCGGAACGTATCAGGGCGAAGCTTCCTTGACCTGTCCCCACCTCGTCACTGGCAACTATCCGTTCGAGGTCGAGTTCGTGTTGGATGACTATCTTGGTCTCGCCGATGCGATCGTGCGATGCAAGACCTGCAAGACGCGATACCTGCTCAATCTCATCGATTGGGTCACACCGAAGCTTCACGAGCGCACCTTTTCAGTGCGGCTGGTCGACGACGATGTCTTCCAACGCTTTGCCCACAACGTATCACGCGACTATTGCGATCTGACGAGGAAGGGTGCGGAAGTGCATGCGCTTACGACCGCAAGCAAGCGACTTGGCGGGACCATCACGCTGAATGTGTATACG
>NTKD01000018.1 GCA_002457275.1 OM182 bacterium MED-G24 | reverse complement strand
GACTATGATTTAGGTTCGATGCGTTTGATCCCCTGGCCGTCAATCGCAACATAGATCATGCCGTCCGGACCCTGACGAACGTTGCGCACACGGCCGATACTACGAACGACAGGAATGGCATGTGTTACCTTGTTGCGCTCCAGCTTGCATAACACCAGGTAGCCGAATTTCAGTGATCCAACCAGCAAATGATCCTGCCATTCCGGATAAAGGTCACTGGTCACAAACGCCATACCGGAGGGAGCAATCGACGGGACCCAATACCAGATGGGGGACTGATACCCCTTGCGCGTTTTGCTTTTCGCAAATCCCGTACCGTCGTAGTTGATGCCGTGGCTGAGAATCGGCCAGCCATAGTTCTGGCCCGCTCGGACGATATTGACCTCATCACCGCCTCTGGGGCCATGTTCATGGATCCAGATTTCACCGGTTTTCGGATGCATCGCCATGCCCTGGGGATTTCGATGGCCTCCTGAATACACCGCCGGTCTGACCAGCTCGAGAAATGGATTGTTCTCGGGAATACGCCCATCATCGTGAATGCGATAGACCTTCCCGCCGTCACGGGCCAGATCCTGCGGATTGCGATCGCGGTTCCCGCGATCTCCGACAGAAAAATACAGGTATCCGTTGCGATCAAACTCGAGGCGACTCCCATAGTGCCGCACGCCACGGGTATTCGGACTTGCCTTGTACAGAAGCTCATAGTCTTTCAGGGTATCACCTGCCAATCGGGCACGGGCAATTGCAGTATTACTGCCGTTACCTTCGCCTTCCTGGCTAGCGTAACTGAAATATAGCCAGTTGTTCTCCTCAAAATCAGGATGAAGCTCAAGGTCCATCAGCCCACCCTGGCTGTTGTTATGGACCTCAGGTACACCTTCGATTTCGCCGACAACACTGCCGTCTCGAATACGCAGGATTGTGCCCGCTCGCTCACTGACCAGCATATCGCCATCAGGTAACCAGACCAGACCCCACGGAACCTTGAGATCCGTGACAACATCAACGACCTCATAGTTCTCCGCCATACGCGCCGATACACTTTGACCGCATACAGAGAGCGACAACAGTACGACGACCCAGGTCACAAACCGTTTGCTTGTTCTGACTCTTATCTTGCTATGCCGAGGTCTCACGCAGTTATGGAGACTCCCACAGTCTTGTAAGGGTTCTGGTAGCTTGTTCGTCATGAACAGCGCATTAATCTGGTATCTGAACGGTAGCGTCCATTCTACCAGCATGCGGATCAGGTGTTGGCATCCTTGAGGCTGCATGTCATTCTCGTGAATCTTCTTGGATGTTCGTTTTCAGGTGTGCGATTCAGGACCGATTCCTCTGCAACGGCGTAAAAACAGAGCAGCATCGTCAAGGTCTGCCTGTGGATACTAATCATCACGGTATTGCTGTTCTGGCTGCCACTCATCGGACCGCTGGTTGCAGGATTCGTCGTCGGTAAGCGCGCAGGAGGAATCGGCGCCGGGATCAGGGCGGCAATTCTGCCTGCCATCCTCGTGGGCAGTCTGATGTTCGCCCTTGCCACCATGTTGACCGGCATACCCGTACTTGGGGTCGTGGCAGGTATGGGTGGGCTAGCCCTTGCCTTCAGCCTGGTGGGTCCCTTGCTGCTCGGTGCTGTCATAGGCGGCGTATTTGCCTGATAACTGTTCGAAACCGCGCGTTGGCAGGCAAATAGCAGCAATTTCGAATATTCAGGCCCGAACCCGACCAGGATACTGCGATCGAGGACCTAAGGGACGTGATTTCCACGTTTGCTTTTGAGTCGCCGAACCGTACAATTTTAGGTTGTTAATAACTAAATATGCCACACTCTTATGGGAGAAACCTAATGGCTGAATCAGATGCGCTGACATACCGGGAATCAGCGGTCGTATCGACACACAAGGTACTGCGCAATACCTACATGCTGCTGTCCATGACCTTGCTCTGGACCGCAGGGATGGCGGGCTTGGCAATGGCACTTGAAGTCCCATCCATGGGTTTCATACCGCTGCTGGTGGCCTTTGGTGTGTTGTTTGCGATCAGCAAGTTCCGGAATAGTGCTGTAGGCATTGCGCTTGTGTTCCTGTTTACCGGGATTCTTGGGTTTTCATTGGGTCCGATCATCGGCTATTACGTCGCTGCTGGCGGTTCTCAGATCGTCGTGACTGCAGCGAGCCTGACCGGTTTGATCTTCCTGTCACTGTCCGGATATACGCTGATGAGTCGGAAAGATTTTTCTTTTATGTCAGGGTTTCTGACGATCGGTCTCTGGGTCATTGTGGGCTGTATCCTCCTGCTCTTGCTGGGACCTTTGTTCGGTTTCTACTCCAGCGCATTTCACCTCGCCATATCCGCAGGAGTTGTCATCCTGATGTCAGGACTCATTCTGTATGACACGAGTCGTATCATTCATGGTGGCGAAACCAATTACGTGATGGCGACCGTGTCGCTCTACCTCAGCATCTACAACATCTTCATCAGCCTGCTGCACATTTTTGGTGCTTTTGGCGGTGATGAGTAACCCTTGATTTGCCCCGGTCTCGTACCGGGGCATCTTCTCGACCGGGTTCTCGAATGGGCTTCCGGTCGGGTTTTCTGTCAATTCGTCGGTTGATCGAAAATTGACGCTCGATATTGCCACCCGGTTCTTTTTCCAAACCTGATGCGCTTCGCAATCTCAGTTCATGGTGGTCCGTACACCAGTCAATCATCACATTCGGCGTTGAACTTCGCCCATGCGTTACTGGCTGAAGGACATGAGCTCTATCGCGTCTTTTTCTACCACGACGGGGTCTACAACGGCAGCTCGATCATGGCACCGCCTCAGGATGAACTGGATCTCTACAGCGAATGGCGGGCGCTTGCACAGGAGCATCATCTAGATCTGGTTGTCTGTATTGCGTCTGCACTGCGCCGCGGCGTTATCGACCGCACGGAAGCTGATCGGTACGACAAGGCCGCCTCCAATTTGGGCGATGTGTTTACCATCAGTGGTCTGGGTCAGTTGATCGACGCGGCGCTCAATGCAGATCGACTGGTCACTTTCCGTGTCTAATCGTACGCTCCTCTTCGTACAATCACATGCGCCTCACGGCTCTCTTTTTGGGCAGGAAGGGCTCGATGCAATCATGATGGGAAGTGCATTCGCCAGGTGTACGGTGCTCATGCAGGGTGACGGGATCTACCAGCTCATCATAGATCAGGACCCGACGGGAACGAATACGCGAGACTACTCTGTGACCTACAGCGCGCTGCGAGACTACGGCGTTGAATCGGTACTCTGTGTCCAGGAGGATCTGACCGAACGTCGTTTGTCCGAGGATGATCTGATCATCCCTGTCAGCGTCGTCAATCGCAGTGAGGTTCCACATATACTGGCCACTCACGATGTGATCCTGGATTTCTGATGATCCTGCACACCATCAACAAACCGCCCTCCCACACGGCCCTGTCGGACTGCCTTGCGGCCATGGCGAGCGATGATGTGATGCTCCTGATCGAAGACGGCATTTACTGTCTGCACGAGGTCGCTGGTGACCACCGTGCACATGTCCTCCGCGAGGATCTTGCCGCGCGTGGTCTTTCAGGCCAGCTGCCATCAGAACTGAAATGTCTGGATTACGCAGGTTTTGTCGCATTGTGTACGCAAGCTGAGAAGGTCAAAACATGGGCATAGAGGAGCCTCGGGATGGCGGCAGTCGTCGGCCAAGCACTCAGCCATCGACCAATACGACGGTGATTGATGTCGACAAAGACGGTTTCCTGCGGGATTTTCGTACCTGGTCGCCAGATGCTGCTGCATCTATTGCTGCCATGGAACGGATCACCTTGAGTGCCAGACACTGGGAAGTCATTAACCTAGTGCGGCAATACTACGATGACTTTCGCGTGTCACCGCCAACACGGGTTCTCGCGAAACTCGTTGCCGAGAAACTGGGAACGGACAAAGGACGGAGCATCTATCTGATGCAGCTGTTTACCGCCAAGTACGCCAGGAACGTCAGCAAGATTGCGGGGTTACCCAAACCCACTGGGTGTGATTGACCGGCAGGCTAGTGCAGACTATTTAGCAAGCGATACCACCTGACCAATGATGGTGAGTGTTGGCCTGCCAACCTCGGTATGGCGAACCTGATCGACGATATCGGTCAACGAACCAATCAGCACTCTCTGGTGTTCAGTGGTTCCATTCGCGATCAGGGCGATCGGTGTGTCGGGGTCCCGCCCATGGGCCATCATTTGCTCACAGATATTCTCCAACCCGCCCAGACCCATATAGAAAACCAGGGTCTGATTGTCATTGACCATCTCTTCCCAGGGCAAGGAAACGACGCCATCCTTCGGGTGCCCAGTGACGAATCGAACCGATTGTGCATACTCCCGGTGCGTCAACGGAATACCAGCGTAGGCCGCACATCCGGATGCCGCCGTGATACCCGGGACAATCTCAAAGGGTATCGAGGATTCGATCAACGCTTCCATTTCCTCGCCGCCACGCCCAAACACGAAGGGGTCGCCCCCTTTGAGGCGCAGTACTCGTTTCCCAGCTCGGGCCAGTGTCACCAGCTGGTGGTTGATCTGATCCTGTGCAGTGCTCGGTGCACCCGCCTGTTTACCTACATAGATAATATCCGCATCTCGCCTGACACGATCCAGCACGCGACGGTCAATCAGTGCATCGTGCAGGACAACGTCACAGCGTTGCATCAGATCCAGTGCCTTCAGCGTCAGGAGGTCGGGATCGCCCGGTCCTGCACCGACGATGTAGACCTCTCCCAGGCTCGGTTGAGCATCTTCCATCAGAACCTGATCCGCCTGGGCGTCCCGTCCTGCCATTGCTGCGGTTGCACCGGCAGAGCCGAGAAACCAAACGGTCTGACGCCGTCGCTGGTCGATATCGGGAAAGGCCGTCTTCAACCTTTGACGTCGCCCGCCCAGGTAGCGTGCAAGTCTGACAACCCCTTCCGGGATCAGGGCTTCGATGCGTCGCCTGAGATCACTGGTGAGAACCGGGGACTGTCCACCGGTCGAAACTGAGACCACAACAGGCGAACGATCGATGATCGCCGGAAAAATCACACTGCAGAGATCCGGATTGTCAACGACATTCACGGGTATGCCCTGTTCGTGGCAGGTCTCGGACACGTGCTGGTTCACGACGCGGTCAGAGGTCGCCGATACCACCAATGACTGCCCTTTGACATCCTCTGTCATGAACTCCCGGCAAACAATGGTGTGCATGCCGACAGACAACTTGTCCAGGAACGCGGGATCAATTTGCGGTGCGATCACAGTAAGGCGGGCACCCGCACTGATCAACAGATTGGCTTTACGCAGTGCAACCTGACCACCCCCAACGAGGAGGCAGTGTTGGTCCCTGAGATCAAAATGTAATGGAAGATAGTCCATTCATATAGGGTTGCAGGACCTTGGGAATCCGTACTGAACCGTCCTCCTGCTGATAGTTTTCAAGTACCGCGATCAGTGTCCTCCCAACCGCAAGACCTGAACCATTCAAGGTGTGTATCAGTTCCGGCTTTCCTGTCTCGGGATTACGCCAGCGAGCCTGCATGCGGCGCGACTGGAAGTCGAGAAAGTTACTGCAGGACGAAATCTCCCGGAACATCTCCTGACCCGGCAACCACACTTCAATGTCGTATGTTTTTGCGGCTGAAAAACCAAGGTCACCACCGCAGAGCGCAACGACCCGGTACGGCACGTCAAGCCGCTGCAGAATAGACTCGGCGTGTCCTGTCAATTCCTCCAATGCATCCCAGGATTCATCCGGACGACGAAACTGCACAAGTTCAATCTTCTCAAACTGGTGTTGTCGAAAGATACCGCGTGTGTCTTTGCCATAGCTACCAGCCTCACTGCGGAAACACGGTGTATGACAGACCATCCTCGTGGGTAGCGTTTCTGCATCGAGAATCTGTTCGCGCGCAATATTGGTCACCGGAACCTCTGCGGTCGGGATCAGATAAAACTCCCGCTCTTCTTCCAGTCTAAATAAATCATCCGCGAACTTGGGTAATTGTCCTGTTCCCACCAGGGATGAACGATTGACGATGAAGGGAACATTGACCTCCTCGTAACCGTTTTCCTGGGTATGGACATCCAGCATGAATTGCACCAGCGCACGATGGAGCCGTGCGACATTTCCACGCATCACCGAAAACCGCGCGCCACTGATCTTGGCGGCCTGTTCGAGATCAAGACCTGGCCCACCGGCGAGATCAACGTGATCGCGTGCAACGAAATCAAAGGATGTCAGATCGCCCCAACGGCGTACCTCCTGATTGTCAGCTTCGCTGAGACCATCGGGGACAGAGGCGTCAGGAACGTTTGGAATACCGAGCATCAGCTCATCGAGTTCAGTTTGAATCTCGTCGAGTTGTGCCTTCCCTACATCAAGGCGATCACCCAGATCACTCACCGCTTTCAGCAGCGGCTCGATATCCTCTCCTTGTGCTTTCGCCTTCCCGATCGCTTTTGATCGAGTATTTCTCTCGGATTGCAGCGCTTCAGTATCGACCTGGATGGCCTTTCGGCGATAATCCAGCGACTGGAAAGCGGCAACATCCAGGTCGAAGCCTTTTTTACTCAGCTGCCCTGCAACCGCGTCGGGATCGTTTCTTAGTACACGGGGATCAAGCATGGTGAAGTCAACGGGTGAGTCGTCATGTGTAATAAGGGGCGCATCTTAGCAGTTGGCTTCATCGTTTCACATGAAGCAGACCAATGCATGGTTCATGAGGACTGCAGTCGTGCCATACCGATTCCGGCGCCCGTGGCAAGCAGACATAACAGGACGCTTCCTAGGATGTAGGCGGCGCCCGCGAGCCATCGGCCTTCCGCCAGCAACTGCAGGGTTTGTAGCGAGAACGTCGAAAAAGTAGTAAAGGCCCCGAGCAGGCCAACCATCACCGCAGACTGAATGGCCGCTGACGACAGGAATGTGCCCGCCTGCACTCGCTCAACCATGTAGACAAACGCAATTCCGATCAATAATGAGCCAACAATGTTCACCACCAACGTGCCGTAGGGAAACGTACCTGCGGTCATTTTGTTGACGCTCTCGGTAATGCCCCAACGAAGGATCGCTCCGAGGGCGCCTCCTAACGCAATGGCAAGGAACTCAGTCATCATCGCCCCTGGTACGGTCGCTGCGATCTTCACCTTTCACATCGGGCAGATCATAGCGCTGCCAGGTGCTTTCAGCATTGGCCTGCCTAACCTTGTTGAGCTTCTCGGCGACCTGGATCTCCAGACCACGCGAGACCGGCTGATAATACTGACGGTCAGCCAGTTCAGGGGGCAGGTAGCTCTCACCGGGGACGAAACCATCGTCATAGTCATGGGCGTACCGATAATCTTCACCGTGCCCCATTGTTTCCATCAGTGTCGTGGGTGCGTTTCGAATATGCAGCGGCACCTCATAGTCCGGCAGGCTGGCGACATCGGAACGGGCCTCGTTAAAGGCATGGTAGACCGCATTGCTCTTCGCTGCCGTTGCAAGGAACATGATGGCTTGAGCGATTGCCAGCTCACCTTCAGGACTTCCCAACCGGGTCTGGACATCCCACGCCTGTAATGCGAGTTGCAGGCACCGAGGATCGGCGTTGCCAATATCCTCGCTGGCCATACGCACCACCCGTCTTGCCACGTACAGTGGATCACAGCCGCCATCGATCATCCGAACAAACCAATAGATCGCGGCATCTGGCGATGAACCACGCACCGCCTTATGCAATGCGGAAATCTGGTCGTAGAAGATGTCGCCGCCTTTGTCGAATCGTCGGTGATCGCTCCCCAGCACCTCTTCCAGCGTTTCTTCATTCACATGTCCATCCACGGCCAGGTCTGCACAGGTCTCGAGGAGGGAGAGTGCCCGTCTGGCATCGCCATCTGCCGCAACAGCCAGCACTGTTTTGGTGTCCTGGTCAATCGTGATCGTCTCAGCCAACGTTGAATCCGCAAGCATTGCCCGATCAATCAATTGCTGAATTTCTGGCTCGGTCAGCGACCGCAACTTGTAGACACGGGTACGCGAAAGCAACGCGTTGTTTACTTCAAACGAGGGGTTTTCGGTGGTTGCACCCACAAAAATAACGGTTCCGTCTTCCACATAGGGAAGGAAGGCATCCTGCTGCGCCTTGTTGAACCGATGGACCTCGTCAACAAACAGTAACGTGCGTGTCGGCAGCATCTGGCGAGCGAGGTCAATGGCATCACGGATGTCACGCACGCCCGAAAGGACAGCAGACAGTGCATGGAAACGAACATCGCAGACTTCCGCCAGCATTCGAGCCAGCGTGGTTTTACCAACGCCTGGCGGACCCCACAGGATCATCGAGTGGAGTCGTGACTGTTCAATCGCCTCGCGCAGCGGCTTCCCTGGTCCAAGTAGATGGGTCTGCCCCATATAGCCGGACAGGTCGCTTGGGCGGACCCTTGCGGCGAGTGGTTCCGCACTCCTAGCGGCATCCTGGTTTTCTGAATCGAAGAGCGACATCGCTTCGCGTTAGATTGGATTACATCCATCATACCGCTGCAACGACCCCAGTTCACCGCCCGCTGTCGCGGATCAACGTTCGTCTATGACGTCGATACCGGGTGGGATCTCAAGCTCGAAAATAGCGTCCTCCAGTGTCGGATTGATCTGGAGTTCTGTCAGCTCGATCGTGGTCTGCTGGCCCAGTGAGTCACTCACGGAAATCGTACGTGGAAGATCGTCTTCAATACCCAGCGTGATTGTTTCAAAGATGCTTTCGGTACTGCGTGGCTTGAGCAGGTACTCTTCCCTGAACCCCGTACCCGAAGTCTTCTCAAGCTCGAAACGTTCGACCGAAAATGCCTCATTGATTTTGTCAGCCTGCCCGCTCAACAGCAGAACCGGTACCTGCTGTACATCCCCGTTGAGCGCAGAAATGGTGACCTGATCCAGGCCAACATCGTAGTTCCAGAAGGATTGTCCGTCAGAAACCAGCACTGGTTCAAAAGGATCGTCTGCGACAATGCGAAAACGTTGGCTTGCATCCACCCAGAGTTCACCTGTCGTCGACTGTAGTGTGCGATGGTCAGCGCTCAGTGTTTCCTGTCGATAGCGCCCATGGAGTGACCGGATACGATTGAGGTGTGCAATCAGCGGAGCGGCAGAGCTTTCTCCGCGCGCAACCTTCATACCTTCAACACCTTCAATACCATCAATAAGCTCAACATCCACCGCTCCGGGGACCTGGGATGAATGGTTATTGTGGTCGTTGGCGTACGCTCCCTGTACGAACATACCGACGACCAGGAGCCATCTCGACAGACTTACCCTCGCGCTCAGTGCCAGGTTGTGATCTCGTAAATGCACTACGTCATCGGGCATGGGCGTCGCTCTATTCTGGAGGTTCATTTGCCAAGACTTCACGGGATCCATTGCTATTCATCCCGCTGACTACGCCCGCAGCTTCCATGGTCTCGATCATCCGGGCAGCTCTGTTGTACCCAATGCGCAGCTTACGCTGGACCGCCGAGATTGATGCCCGTCTGGATTCGGTCACGAATTGAACGGCTTCGTCGTAGAGAGGATCGGACTCGCTGTCATCATCTTCCCCGGTGGCGCCTGCCACGCCCGGCAACAGCTCTGCATCAGTTCGTGAGTCAAGAATACTCTCAAGGTAGTTGGGTTCGCCAAGCTCTTTCCAACACTCCACGACACGGTGAACCTCATCGTCTTCGACGAACGCACCATGGACCCGAACCGGGATGGGTGATCCTGATGGCAGGTACAACATATCGCCCTGACCCAGGAGCTGTTCTGCGCCGCCCTGGTCCAGAATAGTGCGTGAGTCCACCTTGGACGACACCTGAAACGCGATTCGTGTCGGCACATTCGCTTTGATCAAGCCGGTAATCACATCAACCGAAGGCCTCTGTGTCGCAAGAATGAGATGAATGCCTGCCGCGCGCGCCTTTTGAGCAATACGTGCAATCAGCTGCTCCACCTTTTTGCCCACGATCATCATCATGTCTGCGAACTCATCTATGACGACAACGATGTACGGAAGTGTTTCGAGACCGGGCACCGGTACATCGTCACCCATCAATTCAGTGTTCCACAAGGGGTCGGGTATGGGTTCACCGGCCTTTTCGGCGTCCTTCACCTTCCGGTTGAAGCCACCGAGATTCCTCACACCGAGCGCGGCCATCAGTCGATAGCGACGCTCCATTTCCGCCACACACCAACGCAGTGCATTGGCTGCATCCTTCATATCGGTCACCACCGGCGTCAGGAGATGCGGAATGCCTTCGTAAATCGCCAGTTCCAGCATCTTGGGATCAACCATGATCAGCCTAACGTCTTCAGGACTCGACTTGAACAGGATCGACAAAAGCATTGCGTTCAGACCCACAGACTTACCCGATCCGGTGGTTCCGGCAACGAGCAGGTGCGGCATTTTCTGTAGATCCACGACAATGGGCTCACCGGAAATACTGTGTCCCAGAGCCATTGAGAGCGGTGAATGTGAGTTGTCATAGACTTTGGAAGTCAGAACCTCACTTAAGCGTACTGTTTCCCGGTCAACATTCGGGATTTCTACACCCACAACTGACTTCCCGGGTATGACTTCCACAACACGGACAGAAGTCACCGCGAGGGATCGCGCCAGATCCTTCACAAGGCCAGAGATTCGGCTGACTTTGACGCCCGCGGCCGGTTGAATCTCAAAACGTGTGATGACGGGTCCGGGTAGTACAGCAACGACCTCCGCTGTGACGCCATAGTCCTTGAGCTTCAACTCCAATTGCATCGACATGGCTTCTAGGTCTTCCCGAGAATAACCTGAATCACTGTTGTCTTCTGCAGGGTCCAATATATGGAACGGAGGAAGTCCATCAACGGATGTGACCTTGAACAGATTTCCCTGCCGTTCCTTCTCGACCCGGGGGACCACAACCGGCTCCACCTTCTCGACCGGAGCTTCGATCACGACCTCCGGACGATCGGCAACCACTTCCACCCGTTCGGCAAGCAACCTTTGACGACTCTCTGTCACCTGCTGTGTTTGTCGTCGCGCGAGCCACCACTGCCAGAGCCGATGCCACTTCTGCTGGCTCCAGGACACCAATTCGAAGGTCAGCCGACCGGTACTGTCCATCACCTGCAACCACGACAGGTGGGTCAACGCGGTCAGGCCGATCAGGAAGACCGCGAGCAGTATCAAGGTGGCACCGACATCACTGAACGCCGGTTCCATCACCGCTACCAGATATCCACCCAGCACACCGCCACTTCCTTCACGAAACGACGTGCCAACCACGTAGAAATGCAGCGAGGCGAGCCCGGCACCTGCACCAATTGTCAGGACCAATCCCAGCGCTCGCGAGCCGATGAGCACCCAATCAAAAGCCGGTGGTTGCTGTTCTCGAAACAGTCGAACACATTGAATTGTCAGCATAAGGGGAAAAATAAACGCGGTGAAACCGAACACGAAAAACAACACATCAGAGAGCCACGCGCCTGATTGACCCACTAGGTTGTTGACGTGTGTCCCGTGGCCCGAGTATGTCCAACCGGGGTCGGAAGGATCGAAACTCACAAGCGCAAGGAACAGGTAGGCACACAACGCTGCCAGCAAAATCATCTGACCTTCCTTGAGGCGCAGATACAGTGCTTCACGGAGTGTTTGCCGATTCGCGTCAGCTAGATCTTCAGCCTTCGCGCGTTTCGCTGCTTTAGCTTGTTCCACCGTTAAACTCTTTAAAATTCAAACCGTTAGATGATATATGGAGAATAGACTTTTAGAAAGTAGTTTATTCCTTTGAAAATTTATGGACCAATCGATCAGTCGCTAATCGTGAATCGATCCGATGAACCCGGTATCATGCCGTCCTGCCGCGCTTCCCGTGGCTCCAACTGGTTGAATTTGGAGTAATGTCCCCTATGTCTGGTCCCAGTAAACCATCAGTTACCGATGAGGTTTGGACTGATGAGCGTGTGAAGAGTTTCCTCGCCCTGCCCGGAGTCGGGGCTGATGGTGCTGACTTCACGGAATTGCTCAAAGCGTATCGTGGTATGAGAGCGTCGGATTTTGAGCGCTTCCTGCGATTTTTTATTGAAGCAGGGCGTGATGTCTACGCAACCGATCATCGTGGTCGGACGATCTGGTCGATCATGGAGAAACATCGGCCGGGCGCAGAGTTTCTCGCGGTGAAGGAAACAGTTTGTGGTGAATAACAGGGCCGGGTAAACAAAGGGGAAGCAACGATGGAAGAACAACACCGCCGACTCTTGATTCTGGGTTCGGGACCCGCCGGATGGTCAGCCGCGGTCTATGCCGCGCGTGCGAACCTTGAACCAACCGTGATCACCGGTATTGAAACAGGTGGGCAGCTGACAACCACGACGGACGTCGAGAACTGGCCCGGTGGCGATGAAGGTCTGCAGGGGCCAGATTTGATGGTCCACATGCAGTCACACGCCGAGCGTTTTAATACAGAAGTCATCTATGACCACATCAGTGCCGCTGACCTCAGTACGCGTCCCTTCCGATTGACCGGTGATGCAGGGGTCTTCACCTGTGACGCGTTGATCATCACGACCGGTGCGTCTGCCCGCTACCTCGGACTCCCTTCAGAGGAGGACTACAAGGGGCGGGGCGTCAGCGCATGTGCAACATGTGATGGCTTTTTCTACCGCAAACAGGTGGTCTCTGTGGTGGGTGGCGGCAATACTGCGATGGAAGAAGCGCTCTACCTGTCCAACCTCGCCTCAGAAGTTCACATGGTGCATCGTCGTGACCAGTTCAGGGGTGAGAAGATACTCCAGGACAGGATCAGTGAACGCGCCAACATACAGGTTCATTGGAATAGTGTTCTGGACGAAGTACTTGGTGACGAAAGCGGTGTTACCGGAATGCGGATACGCGACATTCACTCGGATGTGACCACTGATTTTGCGCTTCAAGGGGTGTTTATCGCGATCGGACACACGCCCAATACGGAGATTTTCGCAGGGCAGCTCGATATGAACGATGGCTACATCGCCATCCACTCGGGTCTGTCAGGCAACGTGACCGCCACAAGTGTGCCTGGTGTTTTTGCGGCAGGTGATGTTGCTGATCAGGTCTATCGACAGGCGGTCACATCAGCAGGGTTTGGTTGTATGGCGGCCTTGGATGCCGACAAATACCTGGAAAACCTAAGCGCCTGAGCAATTCAAGAAACAGAACGGTACCCTGGTTACCAGAAGTACCATGGTTTCCGACCGTTAACGAGGCGTTGGACCAACCCGATGGACTCCTCGCCGCAGGCGGTGACCTAACCGTCCCGTGGCTTTCCCTCGCCTACCGCCGCGGGATTTTTCCCTGGTTTGATGAACCCCCGATCCTGTGGTGGTGTCCCGATCCAAGAACCGTGATCATGCCAGATTCGCTCACAGTTTCTCGCAGTCTTGGGAAAGCACTGAGGCGAAATGATTACGAAATACGCGTGAATACCCGCTTTATGGATGTGGTTGATGCCTGTAGTCAGCCACGTGGTACCGACAGTGAAGAGCCCGGCACCTGGATCACACCTTCAATGAAAGCAGCCTATCTTGAGTTATATCAACAGGGTCTCGCACACGCGATCGAGTGTTATAGGGATGATACGTTGATTGGGGGGCTCTATGGCGTTGGTATCGGTCGAATGTTCTTCGGCGAATCCATGTTCTACCGACACACCGATGCCTCGAAGATTGCGCTAGCACATCTGTGTCGTCTGCTGGAGTCCCATGGGTATCCACTCATCGATTGTCAGGTCGACAATCCACATCTGAAACGATTGGGTGCAATGTCCATGGGCCGTGACCGCTTCTGTGCACAATGTGAGCGGCTTTGCGAACTTCCGGGGCTAGACTGGTCATCACTGCCATCCGTGCTACCCGCGTGGTAATCTCCTCAGACCCTGATGCCATCCTCCTCCGTTTGACTGAGCCATCATCAACACCTGATTCCCTGGATACATCCACCTCGATTGACGAGCTACGCTTTTTTGCAGCGCCGCCACATGAGTGCAGCTATCTGCCGGATCGTCATGCCACTACCTTATTTGCCGACCCTGAAGCCGGGATCAATACACGAATCTACTCCCAGTTGTCCGCGGTTGGTTTTCGACGAAGCGGAAAGTTCATCTATCGCCCCCATTGCGAAGGGTGCAAAGCCTGTGTTCCCATCCGTGTTCTCGTTCAACACTACGCACCTCGTCGGCGACAACGGCGAATATGGAAACAGAACCAGGATCTGACGGCTATCGAGCAGACTCCCGTCTTCCGCGAAGAACATTACGCGTTGTATCAACGATATATTGACACCCGGCATGTTGATGGAGATATGTATCCCGCCAGCGAGGAGCAATATCAGTCGTTCCTCATCGAAGGCCGGCCAGAAGCTTCCTTTGTTGAATTTCGAGCCAAATCAAAGCTCGTGGCCGTCGCCGTTATCGACACACTGACCGATGGTCTATCGTCGATTTATACCTACTTTGATCCTGACGAAGACAAGCGGTCCCCAGGTGGGTTCGCTATCCAGTGGACTATCGAACGTGCGAGAAAAATGGCGCTACCCTATCTTTATCTCGGTTACTGGATCGCCGATTCCAAAAAGATGAGCTACAAGTGTGACTATCAGCCCTTTGAACGCTTCGATGGGCGCCGTTGGCACACTTCGGCACCTTGAGCGCAAGAAATATGCGGCCTTTACCCGTGCTGCTTTTTTCAGGCAAAATGCGCGCTCTCTTCGATTCGAGTTGTGAATGGCCAAAGAAGAAGCAATAGAGATGAACGGCACTGTTCTGGACACGTTGCCAAATACAATGTTTCGCGTAGAGCTTGAAAACGGGCATGTCATCACAGCGCATATTTCCGGAAAAATGCGCAAGAACTACATCAAGATTCTGACGGGTGATACCGTCAAAGTTGAGCTGACACCCTACGACTTGAGCAAAGGTCGCATTACCTTCCGTGAGACTTGAATCAGAGGGCCCTCCTCTTTTCAAACATCTGTCCAGGTGTTTGTTCAGATGTTTGAACGGGCTTCCGTTCTGACTTCTGTGATGCCCTACCGCCTAGTCTGAGGTTGCAGTTTCGGGCTCCTCGATTTCGAGTACCAGATCATCGTCTTTCACGTAGACATAAACGACACCACCACCCGCGAGACGCCCAAACAAGATATCTTCCGCCAGTTCTTTCTTAATCCGTGTCTGTATAAGACGCTGCATGGGGCGCGCTCCCATTGATTTGTCGTAGCCATGCTCTGCAAGCCAGTTGCGTGCCTCATCGGTCACCTCAAGACTGACTTTCTTCGCGTCGAGTTGGACCTGGACTTCGACAAGGAACTTGTCGACAACCGTTTTGATGACATCCTCATCGAGAGCGCCGAACTGAATAATCGCATCAAGGCGGTTCCTGAATTCAGGTGTAAACATCTTCTTCAGTACTTCCATACCATCAGTGGCATGGTCCTGGGTTTTGAATCCAATCGACGCCCGGCTCATTTGTTGGGCACCAGCGTTCGTTGTCATGATCATCACGACGTTTCTGAAATCAGCCGCACGACCGTTATTGTCCGTCAGCGTTCCGTGATCCATCACCTGCAGCAGCAGGTTGAAGACTTCCGGATGTGCCTTCTCAATCTCATCCAGCAACAACACACAATGCGGGTGTTTTGTCACTTTCTCTGTCAGCAGACCACCCTGGTCATAACCAACATAACCTGGGGGTGCACCGATCAGTCGGGAAACAGTATGTGCTTCCATATACTCAGACATATCAAACCGGATGAACTCAACCCCCATGATTCTGGCCAGTTGGCAACAGACTTCTGTTTTCCCGACACCCGTGGGGCCCGCAAACAGGAAAGATCCGATGGGTTTGTCACCTTCTTTCAAACCAGCACGAGACAACTTGATTGCACTCGACAGCGTATCAATGGCCTCATCCTGACCAAAGATGACCATCTTCAGGTTCTCATCGAGCTGCTTCAGAGATTCCTTGTCAGATGCTGAAACGTTGTTGGGTGGTATACGGGCGATCTTGGCCACCATCATTTCGACATCACTCACACCAATCTGCTTTTTTCTTCGTGAAGGTGGCTGCAATTGCTGATACGCGCCCGCCTCGTCGATGACGTCGATCGCTTTATCCGGCATGAAACGGTCAGTAATGTATTTACCCGCCAGTTCTGCGGCAACCCTCAAAGATCGATCTGTATACTTGAGACGATGGTGTTCTTCGAAACGAGACTTCAAACCTTTCAGGATCTGGTAGGTGTCGTCAACGCTGGGTTCCTCAACGTCGATTTTCTGGAATCGACGCGAGAGTGCGCGGTCCTTGTCAAAAATTCCGCGGTACTCCTGGAATGTTGTAGACCCGATGCACCGTAGATCACCTGACGCGAGCAGCGGTTTCAGAAGATTCGACGCGTCCATGACACCACCGGATGCAGCACCCGCACCGATAATCGTGTGAATTTCATCAATGAACAGTATCTGATCATCCTGCTGAGTCAGTTCTGCGAGGAGCGCCTTCAGACGTTTTTCAAAATCTCCACGGTACTTTGTACCGGCCAGAAGCCCACCGAGGTCGAGGCTATGAACAGTACTGTTCGCGATAACCTCAGGCACATCGCCATCGACGATCATCTTGGCCAGACCTTCTGCTATAGCGGTCTTACCGACACCAGATTCTCCGACGAGTAATGGGTTGTTCTTCCTGCGTCGGGACAAAATTTGAATGACCCTTTCAACTTCGTCAGCCCGACCCACCAGTGGATCAATGTTGCCCTTCTTTGCCTGCTCGTTGAGATTTGTTGCGAAACTCTCGAGCGCGCTGGGGGCTTTTTCTTCGCCACCCTCTTCTTCTGATGCGGCCGCAGTCGCTGGTTGTTCTTCATCGGTTTTCTGTGTGCCATGAGCAATGTAGTTCACGACATCGATTCTGTTCACACCCTGCTTGCGCAAAACGTAGACCGCGTGGCTCTCCTGTTCGCTGAAGACCGCGACCAGGACACTACTACTGGAAACTTCCTTCCGACCCGACGAATTCACATGGAACATGGCGCGTTGTATAACACGCTGGAAACCCAAGGTGGGCTGGGTATCCTGGTCCTCGACGTTGGCCGAAATCAAGGGCGTTGTGGCGTCCAGAAATTCTGTAAGTTCCTGACGCAACGTGTCTGTGCTTGCACCACAAGCGCGCATCACCTGAGCTGCCTCAGCATTATCGAGCAGAGCAAGCAGCAGGTGCTCGACGCTCATCAGCTCATGGCGCTTCTTCCTTGCGTCCTTGTAGGCAAGGTTCAATGTTACTTCCAAGTCTCTGCTTAGTTGCATACTCTTACCTGCCATTCGTTTGTTCGCGCCATATTCACAGCCTACCGATGCGACGATCGAACATCTATGCCAATCGGCGGAAACTCACGAAATTGTGAATTGACTGTTTGTTGCTGTTGAAAGTGTCTGTCATCAATGTCTCATTGTCTCACTGGCTAAAGCAATCCTGATGCCAATGAGACACACCATGTCGCTCCGATGGGTATGGAATCACTACTGATCCTGATCGACATCTCCATCATCAGACCCGAATGTGGGGGCAGGGGTTCAAAACTCAACTCTGTCACGCTCTTTCCACGATGGAGAGCAGCGGGTATTGCGATATTTGTGCGTACTGATTCACCTGTTCTGACTTGGTGTCTGCGACATCCCGGGTAAATATCCCGCAGGTTGCACGACCCAAAGTATGCACCGCCATCATGATCTGCTGCGCTTTTTCACGATCCATGGAAAAGAACATCTGCAGGACCTCGACGACGAACTCCATGGGCGTGTAGTCATCGTTGAGCAATACCACCTTGTACATGGGTGGTTCTTCCAGTTCCGGGATACTCGTCTGTTCCTTGACAACCGGCGCGTCCAGAACATCACTGTCACGATCATCGTGAGCCACTGTGATTGTCCCTCTTGCCATGGATATGTCCTGTAATGCCGTCATTGCGGACAAGTGTACCTTACGTTCGAGGGGCCTATTGCAGCAGAAATCGTCCGGCGGATAAAGGTGTCGGTCGGTCACCGTGGAATGGGTGATCCAATAGTTGACGAATCGACGTGTTACCCAATAAAGTGAACTCAGTAAGACGCATCCGAGTGTCAACGACTGTCTTCCGGTGAACGTCAAGAAGCTAAGCCTCTTGGGTTACTGTTGTAATTGATTCAGACGGGAATTGTCCTCCCACCCCAGAGACATAGAAATCATTCTCATTATGATGGCACGTGGGTTTCGACCTCCTGACCGGGAGTAGTATGCGGCAATGCCAAACGGCCAGGCGTGACGAAGAATGTCGATGAGAACAGCAATGTGAAGCAGGACTTCACAGGAAAGCTGTCGAACACTGGGAAAGAGGTTGACCATGCCAACAGGCCGCGTCAAATGGTTCAATAACGCCAAGGGCTATGGGTTCATATTGCCCGATGAAGGTGGTGAAGATCATTTTGCACACTACTCTGCCATCAAAATGGAAGGCTACCGCTCGTTGAAAGCGGGACAGGCCATCCAATTCGATGTACAGGAAGGTGACAAAGGGCGACACGCCGTCAACATCGAACCACTCGAATCAGAAACCGACGATGACGATATCGAAGATCAACCGCCGATGGATGATTTCTGAAGCGTCGGCCTGAGGCCACCCTTACTCGACTTGGATGATAGTCGTTTCCTGGTCAAACTGTGTCCGAACTTCTGCTTTTCAACAAACCTTTTGGTGTGATTTCTCAATTCCGTGAGTCACCTCACGGCGACACACTCGAAAAATTCATCGACGTTCCCGACGTCTACCCGGCCGGTCGGTTGGACAAGGACTCCGAGGGGCTACTTCTGCTGACCGGCGACGGTGCACTACAAACAAGAATTGCACACCCTTCTGCGAAAATGGCCAAAACCTACTGGGTGCAGGTCGAAGGAACACCCACGATAGATCAACTCAGCACCTTGAGGACTGGCGTAGACCTGAAGTGGGGTAGGACACGACCAGCACAGGTCAGGGAAATTCCGCCACCGGGTCTGCCTGCCCGTGTACCGCCTGTCAGACATCGCAAGAACCAGCCGACCCACTGGTTGGCGATCACCCTTTCGGAAGGCAAGAACCGTCAGATACGACAAATGACGGCGTCGGTGGAGTTGCCGACACTACGGCTGTTCCGAACTTCGATTGGGCCATGGTCCACGGACGGTCTGCTTCCCGGTCAATGGTCGAGTATATGTGTGAACCTCCCGAAACAACGACGATAGATCTCGCCACCTTTTTGTCACGAAAGATCGTCACCCAGCTTCTCCTGCCAGGCGTCAACAACCGCCACATCAGTGTCACGGGTCACCAGCCAGCGATCCCCCTCCGGGGTCGTTTCCTTCTTCCAGAAGGTCGCACGCGTCTTCAGGTAATCAATCACAAATTCACACGCAGTAAATGCGTCTCCACGATGTTCGCTGGCAACTGCCACGAAAACGATCTGGTCCAGCGGCGAAAGCTGACCGATACGATGCATGACGGTCGCGCCGATAACGTTCCACCTCTGATCGGCCTCTTGAAGAATCTGCAGAATCTGCTTCTCGGTCATGCCTGGGTAATGTTCAAGGAATAGTCCGCTGACATCTGCGTTGTCATTGAGGTCTCGAACGAGGCCCAGGAAAGTCGCGATGCCTCCGATCCTTGGTGACAACCCCCGGAGTGCCTTCAATTCATCGGACACATCAAAGTCCGACTCCTGCACACGGACCGACAGATGATGGTTCTGGTGGGAGTTGTGGTTGGTCTCGATCTCAGTCATCCGCCAGTCACCGGTGGGAGAAACGCCACCTCATCGCCGGTGGAGATGAGAATATCCTCCCGAACAATCTCCTGGTTCACACTGACCACAATATTCTCGGCCGTCAGTGCTTCGCGCCAAGAAGGTTGATCACTGACGATGTGCTCGACCAGTTTTGACAGCTTTACATCCGTTAGCGTTACCGACATCGATCCCTGCCCTATGGTTTCTTTCAGACCCGCAAAGAACAACACGGTGATCATGGGCGTACCCACTCCCCTGAGCGACCACCAGACTTCTTTTGTAGTCTGACCTGGCCAATTTCCATGCCTCGGTCCACAGCCTTGCACATGTCATAGATGGTCAGCGCCGCTACCGAGACCGCGGTCAATGCCTCCATTTCCACACCCGTCTTGCCGTCGATCCGACAGGTGGCCGCGATGTCGATAGCGTCTTCCTGTTCATTCAACTGCACCTCAACAGCAACGGATGTCAGCGCCAGCGGATGGCACAACGGAATCAGGTCAGCACATTTCTTGGACGCCTGTATGCCTGCGATACGCGCGACCGCTAGGACATCCCCTTTATCGTGCCCACCATCGCGGATCAGGGCCAGGGTTTCCGGCTGCATGTAGACACGTCCTGTGGCAACCGCCACGCGATGACTCACGGCTTTGTCTGATACATCGACCATATGGGCGTGGCCGGACTCATCAATGTGTGTAAGGGACGTTGACATAGGCGAGATGCTTAACCGACTGAGTTTCGAATCGCCAATGCTAGCAGAACCCGCGAACCGTTCGTATGTCAGCTCACCAGATGACCGGTCATCAAAACTGCTGATCGAGTGAATGCAGAGATGGGAGACGGTGGAACGCATGATCAGTACAATTGAATGATGACCTCAGGTAACACCAGCATCCCGGCGCCTTCAGGGGAACACCGCACTGTCATTGTGGGCATGTCCGGTGGCGTCGATTCGTCGGTATCGGCCGCGCTCCTTCAGGATTCAGGCTATGACGTCACCGGTCTCTTCATGAAAAACTGGGAAGAGGATGATGGCACCGAGTACTGCACGGCCCAGCAGGATCTCGAAGATGCCCAGGCGGTGTGTCAGCATCTTGGCATCGAACTGCAAGAAGCCAACTTTGCGGCCGAATACTGGGACAACGTTTTTGAGCACTTCCTATTTGAGTACCGCGCTGGGCGTACCCCCAATCCGGATGTCCTCTGTAACCGTGAAATCAAGTTCAACGTCTTTTCGGAGTATGCGAGGTTACTGGGCGCGGACTACGTCGCAACCGGCCACTACGCAAGGCTCGATCACAGCGGTGATCAGACACGATTGCTGAAGGGACTGGATCGTCAGAAGGATCAGAGTTACTTTCTTCAATCGGTGTCAGCGGAACAACTGGAAAACTATCTGTTTCCCGTCGGTGGGATGGAAAAACACGAGGTGAGATCACAGGCACAGAGTCGGGGCTTGCCGGTTTTTGACAAAAAGGACTCAACCGGTATCTGCTTCATCGGTGAGCGCCGTTTCCGGGACTTCCTCCAAGACTACTTGCCCAGAAGTCCCGGTGACATTGTCGATACGTCCGGCCGGCAGATGGGACGCCACGATGGTCTGGTCTTCTACACAATTGGGCAACGCCAAGGACTGGGCATCGGAGGTATCGCCAACGCATCTGATGACCCCTGGTATGTCGTTGAAAAACGCCTCAACACCAACTCCCTGATCGTCGCACAGGGCAACAACCACCCTGCCCTGTTCAGCTCTGCGCTCGATTGTGCTGACATCCATTGGGTGTCCGGTGCAGCACCGGCAACTCCATGTCGTCTGCAGTCGAAAGTCCGCTATCGACAACCAGATCAGCCGTGTGAGCTTACCAGGTCTGACGCAGGTTACTCAGTGGCATTTGATCAGGCTCAGCGTGCCGTGACCCCTGGCCAGTGGGTCTGCTTCTACGACGATGACATCTGCCTGGGTGGTGGCATAATCGAGGCCAGAAGGTGACTGACATTCAATGGGAACAACGAGCCATTGCCCTGGCCGGTCTCGTCCAGGCGATTCATCTCGCTATCAACGGGGCTCATACCGGTATGATGAGCCAGGATTCGTTAGAGCAAAGCGTACGCAGCGTTTTTGTACAATCGCCTGATTCTATTTTAGAAGTGTATGGCGGGACCCGTGGCATCAGGCTGGGTATGAATGTACTGAGCGAGATGCTGTCCGGAAATCGACAGAATGAACATGCTGATCTGCTTAGGTACTGCCTGGCAGTGATGGCGCTTGAACGTTTACTCCGGAGAAAACCCGGCGTATTGACTGAACTGGGTCAGGGCATCGACCAGATTGGTGCCAGGTATGCCGACATTGATGATGAATGTCTGGCGGCCCTCGCGAACCTGTACCAGCAGACCATCAGCCACCTTGAGCCTAGAATACGTATCAGCGGACGTCGAAATCACCTAGGGAATGGCGCAGTGATCCACCGGATCAGGGCACTACTGATGGCAGCGATACGCGCTGCTGTTCTCTGGCACCAGGTGGGTGGTCGTCGTTGGCAGTTGTTACTCTCTCGCGGTGCCATGCAGCGGGCGCTGGGTCATCTTAGCTGAAGGTCGTTGTGGTGACGCTCCTGAAGCTGGCGTATCGTCTGATCATCGTCAACCTGTCTAAATTTCTAAAACCAAACATCTCCGGAGAGCCATTGAATGAGTAGTTTGACCGCGGTTTCCCCCATTGATGGGCGCTATGCGAGCAAGACCAGCGCACTGGGACCAATCGCCAGCGAATATGGCCTGATTCGATACCGCGTTCAAGTAGAGATCGCATGGTTTCGGTTTCTGTGCCAACACGACGAAATCATAGAATGCCCGGTGTTGTCAGCAGAGGCAGACGCTGCGGTAGGCGCGATTGCCGATAACTTCGGCGAAGAAGACGCCGCTCGCGTGAAACAACTGGAGGCAACTACCAACCATGATGTGAAGGCCGTAGAGTATTTTATCAAGGAAGCCTTTCGTGCATGTCGAATACCTGAACTGAGGGCGCAACAGGAGTTCATCCACTTCGCGTGCACATCGGAAGACATTAACAATCTAGCGTATGCGTTGATGCTCAAGGAAGCAAGGGATCATGTATTGCTTCCGGCATTGGATGGACTCATCGACAATCTGGTAGCGCTGGCGAAATCCTGCCTGGACGTACCCATGCTGGCGAGAACACATGGACAGGTTGCGTCCCCTACAACAATGGGCAAGGAAGTTGCCAACGTAGTCGCTCGACTGGCACGTCAGGTCAAACTTCTACGAGGTTGCCCGATACTGGGGAAGATCAATGGTGCTGTTGGAAACTACAACGCCCACCTGTCTGCATACCCGAAGGTCGACTGGGTTACTGCAAGTGAGTATTTTGTTGAAGGTCTCGGACTGACCCTGAATCCCTATACGACTCAGATCGAGCCACACGATTATGTTGCGGAGGTGTTTCACTCGGTCATGCGCTGCAACACGATCCTCCTCGACCTAGACCGGGACGTGTGGTCGTACATCTCGATTGGCTACTTCAAACAACGACAGGTCGCTGGCGAAACCGGTTCATCGACTATGCCTCACAAGGTCAATCCTATCGACTTTGAAAATTCCGAGGGAAACCTGGGCATTGCAAACGCGATACTCAACCATATGGCATCCAAGCTACCTGTCTCACGCTGGCAGCGTGACCTGACTGACTCAACCGTCCTGCGTAACCTGGGATCTGGCATCGCCTATTCTCTGATTGCCTATCAGGCAACGATGAAGGGGCTCAGCAAGCTGGAACTCAATCAGGCCGCACTGGACGACGACCTCGCGCAGAACTGGGAGGTTCTGGCGGAACCGATCCAGACTGTGATGAGGAAGTACGGTGTGCCTGAACCTTATGAGAAGCTGAAAGCACTGACGCGCGGACAGACCTTGAGCGAATCTGCTATCCAGGGGTTGGTTAACGACCTTGATATACCGGATGCGGCGCGCGAGGAGATAACGGATCTCACACCGCAGCGGTATATCGGCCGCGCGAGCGAACTAGCCGAACAGATACTGTCGGAGATCTGAACCGATGACGCTGCAGCTGCGGGATTTCAATGTCACAGAAGCCGATTGGGCTCGTGATGGCAACGTGTTATCAAACATCCGCAAGCTCGTGTTCATTGTCGAACAACAGGTGCCGCAGGAAGAAGAATGGGACGGCCAGGACGACAGTGCCTGGCACTGGATTGCAACCGACCCGGACGAATGTCCGGTGGGAACTGCGCGGTTGCTCCCAGGCGGCCAGATCGGTCGAATGGCTGTTCTTGCTGAATACCGCGGCAGAGGCATCGGTTATGCCCTGCTCGAAGCGGCGATGCAAAAGGCATGCTCACTCGAAATGGAGGGTGTCTTTCTGAACGCACAAAGGCATGCACTTGGTTTCTACGAGCGTGCCGGCTTTGTATCCGAGGGAAACGAGTTCATAGAGGCAGGTATTCCCCACTACCGGATGACCCGATAGGTCACGCTACCCGATGATGAAGTAACACGAGTCCGACATATCGACGATCACACCACGATATCAATTCGAGATTTTGACACCACGGAAGCAGAATGGTCGCAGCACGGAACTCATTTGCAAACTTTGTGAGACAACGTTCGTGAACGAACTCGGCCTGCCCCGGCATCTCATCTCACTCGAGGACGACGAGGATCTGATCCACGCCCGATGACGTGTTGATTAGTTGTCTCAGCATGACGCTCAAGAGCACTCTGAAGGGATTGTGCGTCGACTCATCACACCGGCGAAAGGGTGTCTGACACAGTCTGATTGAACATGCGGTGGCCAAGGCCCTACGATTCCAGCTGACCATACTCCAGATTGACACTGGCCAAGACCTGGCGTCATTCCTGGCCAGCCTCGGATTCGAGCAAATAGGCAACAGCGGAGGGGTGCTCACGTTCGAAGCCCCGGAACCGGCGCAGGAGGTATCAAGGGGGCAGGCCTATCAGAGTGGCGACAGCAGTTATCAGCTTGGAAAGGACAGCGATCTCCTTCTGATTCGATCCGAAGATGAAATGCGCAACGTCATCGAAACGATGGCGGGTCCGGCGACCCACTACCTGCGTATCCTCTCACCTTTTCTGGAACATCGTCCGTTTGACACCAAGGTAATTAAGGACATCTGTTCTGCCCTGGCACGACGAAACAAGAGGACGCGCGTTGAGATACTTGTCTACGAATCGCACAGGATGGTCAAGAATGGCCACATGCTGCTCGAACTCAGCCAGCGACTACCCTCGTCGATCAGCATCAAACTGGTCCATCCGGAGCTTCGCACACTGACATCATCGCGGATGAGCGCGGATTCATTTACCGACAGAACTGTGAAATTTATGAGGGGCAGGCGAACTTCAACAATATCACCGAGGCCAACCTGCTTCTTTGCCAGTTTCAAAGTGCCTAGGACAGCAGTCTATACGATGCCAACCTGAGGCAACTGCGCATCTGAAGAAAAACCGATACACAGTTCTGCTGATACCACCACTGGCGCTTGTGTATGGACCCGCGGCGATGTCAGAGATCTATATCTATCGCGGGAAAGATGGCGAGAAGGTCGTGTCTGACCGATCGATGCCTACCGATACTGACTATGATTTGCTGAAACAACGCGACACGGTCAAGGACACTGGACACATTCTGGCAAACCGGCGAGTGACAAACCGCCCAGGGCAGACGCACGGGCGCATATCGAAGCAGTCGCTGAACGCCACCAAGTGGACGTTGCGTTGATTGCAGCCATTATTGAAGTCGAGTCGAGTTACGAGACCCTAATACTGTTTCAAATCAGGGTGCCAGTGGGTTGATGCAACTCATGCCCGGCACCGCACGTGACTCCCAGGTAGTGGACCGCTTCAATATCCAACAAAACATCGACGCGGGCACTCGCCATCTCAAGATATTGCTGGATCGTTTCGAAGGTGATGTTCGCCTTGTGATCGCCGCCTACAACGCCGGTACCGGCGCCGTCACTGATCACAGTGGCATACCCCCCTACCCCGAGACGCAACGATTTGTATTCAAGGACATCTCTGCGTGGCAGAAACAGCAAAAAGACCAACGCTGGAGTTACGATGAAGCGGCGCCCGTACCTAGCGACTCAGAGCCGCCGCCTCGTCGATGAACGAACGCAGTTCCTGGTAATCGGTGGTGTGACGGTACCGGGGAAACTCCGCGATCACATTGTCCGGCGCTCTGAACAGAAACCCTGCGTCCGCTTCCGACAACATTGTCGTATCATTATAGGAGTCACCGGCCGCAAAAGTTCGGAAGTTCAGACCATGCAGGGCCTTCACAGAGGCACGCTTGGGATCTGGCTGTCGCAGCACGTAGTCCGACACTTCGCCCGTCTCGGTCGTTTCGAGACGGTGGCAAAATAACGTTGGATTGTTCAACTGAACCATAAATGGCCTCGCGAACTCGTAGAACGTATCTGACAGGATGATGACCTGATAGGCAGTCCTGAGGTCGTCGAGAAACTGGGTTGCTCCAGCCAGTGGCGAGAGTTCGCTGATGACCGCCTGAATGTCCGCGAGTTTCAGATCGTTGTCCCTCAGCAACCCCAGTCTTCGGGTCATCAATTCATCGTAGTCGGGGATGTCCCGCGTGGTCAAGGACAACTCGCGAATACCGGTTTTCTCGGAGAACGCGATCCAGATTTCGGGGATGAGTACGCCCTCAAGGTCAAGGCAAACGATATCCATGGCACTCCTGTCTGTTCGTATGGCTCGCAGATATTCCGGCGATCTTACCGGAAAGTGCTTGAGGAAAGTGCATCCTGTCCACGAAATGCATCCGGTATGCTTTTCAGATATGAGGACAGCATCGGAGGCAATTTCTCAACACCATCTGCTCTCTGTTAGTCTACGCGCCTGTAGAGGGGACCACTATCATGACCACTGTATCCGAGGGCCAGGTTACATCGATGTCACCGGAAGAGATCATTACGCTTGCCCATGAAAACCATGATCGCGTCAGTATCTCGTTTTCGGGCGCAGAGGACGTGATACTGATTGATATGGCCTGTAACGTAGTAGACGACGTTCAGGTGTTCACGCTCGATACCGGTCGGCTAAACCCCGAAACGTACCGATTCATCGACAAGGTCCGTGAACATTATGGCGTCGACATCGAAATTCTGAGTCCCGATGGTGAGGCCCTTTCACGACTGGTCACAGACAAGGGACTATTCAGCTTTTACAAGGATGGTCATGAAGAATGCTGCGGGATACGTAAAATCGCGCCATTACGCGACTATCTTCAAACGGTCGATGCATGGATTACCGGACAGCGACAGGACCAGAGTCCAACGCGAGCGGACGTTCCACAACAGCAACCTGACACGGCATTCGGTACCGACGCCCATGCAGTGACAAAGTACAACCCATTGGCGAACTGGTCATCCACCCAGGTCTGGGACTACATCCGGGAGAACGACGTGCCCTACAACGAACTACACGACCGCGGTTTTCAGAGTATCGGATGTGAACCGTGTACTCGCCCCATTGGCCCCAACATGCATGAGAGAGCCGGACGGTGGTGGTGGGAAGAAGCCACCCAGCGCGAGTGCGGTCTCCACATCATCAACGTGAAGGAAGCTTGAGCCGTGCCACATATCACCCTGGTCAAAAAGATCCTGGAAAACGGTGAACCCTGTAAGAAATGCGCGGAGGTGCAAGCACGGTTGGAACAATCCGGTCAGATGGATGCCATCGACGAGGTACTGATCGCCGACGAGCGGGATCCGGAATCCGAAGGGATGAAGCTTGCGCAGTCCCTGCAGGTCGACCGTGCCCCCTTTTTTGTTGTCAGGGAAACACCCGATGCCGAGCCGGTGGTTTACACCGTGTATTTCAAATTTGCCAAGGAAGTTCTACGCAACAGGTCGTGATATCCGCACTAACGCACGGGCAAAGATGACTCAGCGAACAACGCGTCCACCTCTGCACGTCGCGTCATTTCCACCGCCTCACCAACCTTGTCGCGCGTCAGGTGGGGGGCGAACAATTCAATGAAGTCGTACATGTAGCCCCGTAGAAAGGCCCCTTTACGGCAGGCGATCATGGTCCGGCTCGGTGCGAAGAGATGACTGGCATCCAGTGCGATGAGGTCTCCGTCCAATTGCTGATCATAAGCCATCTTCGCGATGATCCCGATACCCATACCCAGTCGAACATACGTCTTGATCACATCCGCGTCTGTAGCAGTGAAAATGACT
>NTKD01000017.1 GCA_002457275.1 OM182 bacterium MED-G24 | reverse complement strand
TACGCCATCCACGCGCCCGTAGCTCAGCTGGATAGAGCACCAGGCTACGAACTTGGGGGTCGGGAGTTCGAATCTCTCCGGGCGCGCCATGAAAAAACCGACCTTGCGCCGGCTTTTTTATGGCCGGCCCGGCCGATTCAACTCCCCAGTTCGACCAAAGTGCAGGAAAGCACTTTGGGGATTCCGCAAAGCGAAAGGGGCAACGCTCCGAGGGCGTTTTTGGGGAAGAGGGGAAGGCCCGAGACCATCTCTCTCCGGGGTTGCGCGCGATTCGAGGAAACCCGGCTTCAGAAGTCCATGCGAAGCAAACGCATCAGATCATCTGGGCTTGTCGCCCTTGGGAATTGCATCTGTTCGTTAAAATATTGACGCCGTTTACTCTGTGGCCACGCATACAGAAACCAAGACGCGAAATATGGACGCAAGCCAACAGTAAGTGCGCCATGAAGTTCATCTGATCCCCCATCACCAACAAATGCTGCATCTCTGGGTGCCACACCAAGCTGATCCAAAATGGATTTATAGATCGAGTGGTCAGGTTTCATGGCGCCGACCAGATACAAAAAAACGGAGAGACCAGCCGTCGACTTCCAACGCATCGCCATTGGAGACGAGGGTGAGCTTTACACCGTTTGTTCCGAGACCCTGGATCATTCTGATGACGCGCGAATCGATTGTGTGCATGGCCTTTGCCTTGAGAACCATGCGTTCCTGCTGGAGCGCAGAAAGAACTGCTGGATCAGGTTGCGCATTCTGACGTCGGCAGATCTCCACCATGGTAGCCGCATATTCAATCTCACCTCGCATTCTTAGTTCTCAGAGGGCTCGCCAGTCCGTGTTTATCTGTTGCTCATCAAGCTGGAGCCGTTGCGCATCCGATAGCGCAGGTGGTTTCCAACCGGGTTCGTATTCGGTGATCAGAGTCTCATAGAGGTCGAAAAGAACGGCGCTGGGAAGGCTCATGATCTGGTCTCGAGCGCCTCAGGATCAACAATCCATCCCTCCAGGGGGTCAAAATCGCGAGGGAGACCGTAGCCCTCAGTTCGCAGTTGCCATGCCCAGGCGGCTTGTACCGCACACAAGAGTGCGTCCAGCTGGTCCCCGCTTGGATCTTCCGCGAGTGAGCCAGGTGCAATTACCTCCACCAGATGTGTCGACCGAACCCTTCCGGTCATGAGGTATTCTAGGATGGACCGTCTGGCCTCGATCTGATCGGTAGTCTGCCTCGCGCGGGTATCGTGTTTGTAGCTACGTCGCCCCACCAATTGTCTGGCCAGCAAGCCGGGGTAGGTCTCAAGGATGACGCGTGAAGGATCGCCGTCCTGAAGACCCGGAACGGTCGCGCCTGACCTCAGAATCCGGGGTGCGCCCTCGAAGAACATCAGTCCCAACGGAACGCCATAGAGCTTCTGCGGGCTGATGGCACCGGTCCTGATGTCGCACTCGCGTCGATGTTCTTTGTCACCAGCAGCACGATCGCGTCGGTAGTCGTCCAGGGTTGCACGGAACTCATGTCGGCTCATGGTCGATACGTGTCCAACATAACCAGACCAGGTTTGCGGCCAGCCGATGTTGTTGATGAAAGTTCGGGACTGGCCAAAGGGGAGGTCGATCCCGGCGATCCACGGGCCGGATCCCTCAAGGGTAGTCTCGAACGCATTGAAGTCTGTCCACTCTGAGAGTGACTCGAAGTTGAGCGTGTTCCCGCGCAGTTCAGCTGCCACGCAGGTGATGGGTTTGCGTGCGCCGGGGGCGCTGGTGAAGTCGATGCCCAGGATTTTCACGTTTCCAGGTTCTCCTGCTAGCAGCAACCCTCACCGAGTGCTTCACGGACGTCGCACAGGCCGTCAGCCAATCGATACCATGCCCATTTGCCGCGTTGCTTTCGCGACAGGATCCCAGCTTTGACCAGTTGGGAAGGGTGATGGCTGATAGTGGGCTGTGACTTTTCGAGTTTGCCTAGGAAGTCACACGCGCAGACTTCTCCTGTGTGCGCGGTGGCGACAATGGAGAGCAGTCGAAGACGCACAGGGTCTGCCAGTGACTTCAGTTTTTCGGCAAGTCGTTCGGATTGTTTGATGTTCAGGGGAGCGGTGAGTACACAGCAGGACATGAACGGGTCTCCAGTGAATTAAAACATATTGACCTATATCGACAAGTATCGACACAACCTATCCAAATGACGAGAGTGTCCATGAGACTGCAACTGGCTTTGAATGTTGATGATCGGGACGGGGCGATTGACTTTTACTCCCGTATGTTCGACACCCGACCTGCCAAGATCGAGGCTGGGTACGCCAACTGGGAGATCGCAAACCCGCCACTGAAACTGGTGCTGTTTGAGAGTAAGACGGAATCCTCGGGACCGCTGAATCATCTCGGCGTAGAGACGGAGACCACCACCGAGGTCAAACACGCGGCCGGTAGATTTGAGACAGTGGGCCTGCAAGCCACGGATGTTGAAGAGACGGTCTGTTGTTTTGCGGAGAAGACCGAAACGTGGTTGACAGCGCCCGATGGCAATCGTTGGGAGTGGTATGTCAAACGAGGTAATGTACAACCATCGACGGGAGCAGGTTGCGGTTAGTGGGGCACGTTTCACCGCGGTCGATTGTGACCAGGTGACTTTTCAGGACTGGAAAGAAACCGGGATCGCGGCTATGTTGGGGCGACAGAATCCATGTGAAACACCGACGTGTCGCCTTTCGAATAATTCATGACGTTGATGTCCGTGTTGCTTGCCATCGGCCTCGCTGAGATCCTGTCTGGGTGGGGAAGACTCTTGCGTAGTCGTCGGTCACTCCGCATCGATATTCTGTTTGCCTGCTGGAGCTGTGTCATGGTTTTCAGCACCGTATCCATGTGGATCCAGTACTGGAACTACCAGGACATTGGTTTTGTTGGGTACAAGGTGATGCTTCTTTTGCTCCCGATCCTGATCTATGTGCTGGTCGCACATTTGCTGGCGCCGGACCCACGACGTGATGACTACGATATGGCGTCGGATTAGTGGCGTCTGGCACCATTGATGTTCCCGATGATCGCCCTGATGGGAGCAATAGGAATACCTGTTCTCATGCTGGCTGCTGAATTGAACCTTGAGGAGCATGGTCAGACGATCAGCGTGTTTTCAATCGCCACGCTGGTGTTTGCTGGGTTGACGGCGAGTCTGGGCTTTGTCAAAAACGCCCGTTACCAGTGGGCGGTCATTGTCTTACTGATCACGGTTCCGTCATTCAGCTTTTTCCAGATTGTGCCGAATGGATGACCGGATTCGGGCTTAGAGGTCTCTGTCCCTAATCTCCCAGGTAAATCCAAAGGGTCCGATGGGCCCGTTTTTATTTGGCGGAGAGGGAGGGATTCGAACCCTCGATGAGCTATAAACCCATACACACTTTCCAGGCGTGCTCCTTCAACCACTCGGACACCTCTCCGGACTATCCCGTGCTTTGTTTGGCGTGGGGAGGCGCGAGACATTAATGCAATGATCGCGCTATTGCAATTTGGCACGGTCCCTACGGGTGTTCCGTGGGTTTCGAGTGATCACCCCGTTGCTGAATCTTGGCGCCACTGGGACTTCCTGACCCGGTTGCTGTGTGTGAGTTCGGGGACGACATATCGTGCGAAGAGTTCGTAACTTGCACGGGTGGCATCGGTGTCAGCCCAGTTGTGGGCAGTCTGCAGGAACGTACCGAACCCTCCGCTGTCTGACTGCAGTCGTTTCATCTGGACAATCGCGTCGGTGGGAGAACCTATGATTGCGAAACCAGAGTCGACGAGGCTTGCCGCTTTTTCAGCCAGTGATTTTCCAGAGATGACCATGCCGGTAATCCGTTCAACGTATTGCAACCAGGGCTCGATGCCGAAGCGGATGTTTTTCAGTGCTTCATTACGGGTGGCTGCGATATGAACCGGCCCGGCGAGTGACCAGCGTTGTCGCCGATCCTCGTCGTGACCGCCTGGTTGTTGCCGGGTGAAGACATCCCATAGTGCAGGTAGGTCATGTCGTATCTGTGGTGAGGTCGCGGCCAGTGTCATCAGACCGACATCAAGTTCATGCGTGGCCGGTGCTTCAGGTGTTCCCTGGGAAACGAGGCTGAGTGGGATATCGTCGCGAAACGGTCGCAGCTGAGACGTGGCATCCTCCAGACGGTACCAGTTCGTTTCATGGTTGACGGTCTGTCCACGGATGAGATCAGAGATCGTATGAATAGCATCCTGCAAGCGCTCTCGGACCTGGTTCCGGTCCAGTCCGAACGCGTGCATATCGGGATCCGTCCCCAGCGGTCCAAAGGCGAGTTCAGTTCGACCACGTGAAAGTTGGTCGAGGAGCAACACCCGGTCTGCAATGAGAAGGGGGCTCTGATATGCCATTGACGACAACGCGATCCCAAGGCGAATGCTACGGGTACTGGTTGCCGCGGAAGCCGCCAGGATTTCCGGTGCCGCAACGATTTCCATGCCACCGGTGTGGTGCTCGCCGAGCCAGACAATGTCGTACGCCAGTCGGTCAAGCAGATGGATCAATTCGAGATCCCGTTCGATCGCGAGCCCGGGGTTTTCGCGAACCGGGTGGAACGGTGACAGGTAGACCCCGAACTTCATCACGGACGCTCCGAAGTGTTCATGTGCCGGTCGAACAGAGACTGCACTGTACCGTCTCCCAGCCGCTGATCGAGCCAGGTGGAAACCACTTCCTTCAATCTCAGATCCTGTGTCATCAGGATTGCTTTTTCCTGGTAGGTGAGTGGTGCGGACATGGTGCTGCACAAAGTCGGTTGCCGTGACGTCTGGAGCCGAACCTCGATGAGATCGGTGAACATGACGTCTGCACGATCTTCGATGATCTCGTCGAAGATGGTGGTGTTGTCACCGAAAACACGGATGCTGGCCTGCGTCAGTTGCCGGGTAAATCGCTCATTGGTTCCTCCGGGATTTACGATCACTCTGACGCCGGGTTGATCAATCGCCGTGAGTGAGCTGAACCGCTCCCTATCAGTACACCGCGCAATGGGTGTCTTTCCACCACGGTGATAGGGCTGGGAGAAGAATGCGACGTGACTTCTGCTGATCGTTCGTGAAACGCCACTCATTCCAACATCAAAGTGTCCGTTTTTGAGGTCGTCCATCAGCGTGGGCCAGCTGGTCTTTATGAACACGGGCTGGACGTTCAGGCTGCGTGCGAGATCGCGGGCGAGGTCGATGTCGATTCCCTGAAAGGTCTGGCTTTCGGTCGACAATGCATCAGCAGCGAAACTGAACGGCGCGTAGTCTCCTGTAGTCCCGATTCTAAGGGTTTGTGATGAGAGCACCTGGTCCAGGCGATGTGCGTAGATCTGAACCGAGGACAGGGCGGTGATCAGGTTTTCCATGGTGGACCTATCGAGTCCGACGACCTTGATACTCGTCATTGCTGGCGACCTGTCCCTGTCCGGCGCGGATAGCGATTGAGCGATGCGCTCCCCCAGTGTGATGAGTTCGGGACGAAGCTCGGTTGTCAGGTCAGGGCCTACGGTTGGTGCATGACCCCGTTGCCAACGGCGGAACCAGTATTGCTGGATCACTTTGGCGGCATTGATCTGGGCGTTCATGAACGCCGCGTAACTGTCGACGTCGAGACCATGACGCAGTGCGTCTGAGCGGGCGTGTTTAAGCACTACGCGTTCACGTGCGAGATCCTCGATGGGCCGCTGGTGATGCCACTTGTAGCGTGCGACGTCTTTCATGAGGAGCAGGCGGGCTTCAACCAGTCCCCGTGGCTCTTCGCGGTCTGCGCTTGCGAGACTGACGTCGCCGATCAGTAAGCTGAGGAACAGTAACAGCCAGCGTGAACGGCCGGAGTGGGGACAAGACGAGTGGGGTGACGACATCGGTGGGATGATAACACGGGGCTCTTACCTGCCGGCGTACCTGCCCGCGTTCATGACAAGGAGAATGGTTCGTGGTAGCGTCGCCCCCTTTGACCGCGACTAGGAAACGCCATGACCGACCCTTTGTTGTACGAGCAGAATGATCACGTTGTAACGCTAACGCTGAATCGGCATGACTCGCGTAATGCGATTTCCTCAGATGAAATGGTCGATGCGATTGTTGCCGCGTGTGATCGAATCAATGGCGACGCCAGTGTGCGGGTGGCCATCATTACCGGTGCCGGTTCGGCGTTTTCGTCCGGTGGTAACGTCAAGGACATGCATGACAAAGCTGGCATGTTCGGAGGAACACCGCCTGACCTGCGCGATGGATATCGAAATGGTATTCAACGGATTCCCGTGGCTGTCAGTGAACTGGAGGTTCCCATCATCGCAGCCGTCAACGGTGCCGCGATCGGTGCTGGATGTGACCTCACAATGATGTGTGATATCCGAATCGCATCAGAGAAGGCGATTTTTGCCGAGAGCTTCGTAAAGGTCGGTTTGATTCCTGGAGATGGGGGGGCCTGGTTCCTGCCTCGGGTGGTGGGATTGTCACGTGCCAATGAAATGGCGTTTACCGGCGATCAGGTCAATGCCCAGACCGCGCTCGAATGGGGGCTGGTATCCCAGGTGGTCTCGCCTGACGATCTGATGTCTGCTGCGAATGAAATGGCGGCTCGCATCGCAGTGAACCCGCCTTCTGCGCTTCGGATGACAAAGAAACTGATTAAGGAAAGTCAGCACGCGCAGCTCGAGTCGGTGCTGGAAATGTCGGCCTCGCTGCAGGCGTTGGCGCATCAGACGAAAGATCACGCAGAGGCAGTCGCTGCATTCGTGGAGAAACGAAAGCCCGAATTTACCGGCGAATAGCGGTCTAGGTAGCCTTCTACGTAGCCTCGAGCAAGTTGTATTTCTTGAGGTAACCGCGCAGTTGGTGGTAGGTGACGCCCAGAGCTTCTGCGGTTTTCTTCTGGTTGTACTGCGAACTGGCCAAAGCACCTTTGATCAGTCCGATTTCGTAGTCCTGTACAGACTGTCGAAAGTCCAGCGGAAAGTTACTTGGTGTGGGGGCAGCCGGTGCCAGCGGCGCGTCGCTGATCTCACCGTCGCTTGACTCCGGGTTACCCGGGGCAGTCGGCGTGCCTTCGGCGCTGATTCTGTAGGGAGATTCAAACGGGTCGATGGCAATGACATCGACCGGATCATCGGGATCAGTGCTCCGGTAGACGCTCCTTTCAACCACGTTTTTGAGTTCCCGGATATTACCGGGCCAGTGGTAGGTGGCCAGCGTTTTTCTAGCAGTGGCAGAGAAACCGGGAAAGTACTCGCGCGCGAGGTCGGTTGCCATGTTCACCGCGAAGAACTCAGCCAGCACGAGGATATCCTCCTTGCGCCCACGCAGAGGTGGCAGCGTGATCACATCAAACGCAAGTCGGTCCAACAGGTCCTCCCTGAATTTTCCCTGACGTGCCAGCCGTGGCAGATCTTCATTGGTGGCAGCGATGAGCCTCACGTCTGTTGTCATCGTGCGAGAGCCCCCAAGGCGTTCGAACTCTCCATATTCAATGACCCGCAGGATCTTCTCTTGGACCAGCATTGAGGTTGTTGCCAACTCGTCCAGAAACAGGGACCCGTGGTGTGCCCTCTCGAAGCGGCCGCGATGGAGTTTGGATGCGCCGGTAAACGCGCCAGCCTCATGGCCGAACAACTCTGATTCCAGGAGACTGTCGCTGATCGCCGCACAGTTCATTTTCACGAATTCCTGGTCCCACCGCCGGGACAGGTAGTGAAGACGTGATGCGACCAGTTCCTTCCCGGTCCCACGCTCGCCCACTACGAGCACGGGTTTGGAGAGGGGGGCAATCTGAGAGACCTGCTCCATTACTTCCATGAAAGCGGGAGACTCTCCTAGGAGGCGATCAGTATGGGTCGGTGACTCTGTGAGTTCGTCCATAAGAGAAGCACGATCACGGGATGGAGTTCCTAGCATAGGACGACTACATCAAAATCACCACATTGTGGTGAGAATCACCGAATGTTGCGGCAAGAATCCTCGAACCTTGGGTGCTCTAGACTAAAAATCAGAAAGTTCCCAATAAAAACAACCTATTAGGATGATGCCGAATGTTGGCATGAATCCTGTAGTGTCTTGGTCAAGCTCGCATTTGCGATTTATTCGACAGGTCACAGAGGAACATCACAATGGGTATATTCTCCCGGTTCACTGACATCATCAATGCCAACATAAATGCCATCCTGGATAAAGCCGAGGACCCGGAGAAAATGGTTCGGCTGATGATCCAGGAAATGGAAGAGACGCTGGTCGAGGTCCGCACCCAGTCGGCCAAGCTTATTGCTGACAAGAAGGACATCTCGAGGCGAATGGAGCGGGTACGTAATGATGTCGAGGAATGGGCACGCAAGGCCGAAATCGCAATCACCCGCGAACGTGAAGATCTCGCCCGAGCGGCGCTGAAAGAGAAGCATAGTGCAGACGATGCTTCTGCTACGATGGCCGGAGATCTGGAGCAGATTGAACTGAATCTGCAGCGACTCGCTGACGATATCGCTCAGTTGCAGCAGAAACTGGTCGATGCCAAGGCGCGTCAGAAGGCGCTGATTATGCGAGGCAAAACTGCACAGACCAGAATGGGTGTGAAGCGGCAGTTGCATGAGGTCAATATCGATGAGGCAATGAGTCGATTTGATCGATACGAGCGCCGTATTGATGATATGGAAGGCGAAGTGGAGGCCTACGATTTTGGACAGCGCAGCTTGTCTGATGAGATTGAGGACCTGCAATCCGATGACAAGATCGATGAGGAGCTTGCGCAGTTGAAAGAGCGCCTTGCGAAATCGAATGCCAAGACCAAGGCGGAATCCTGAAACCGATAGACACCCACATGCAGAAGGAGTCAGGAAGTGGCAGAAGGATTGGTTTGGGCGATAGCGACGCCGGTGATGCTCTTTTTACTTATCGTCGCGCCGATCTGGATTATCGTGCATTACAGGCAACGTGGTAAGGAAGTTGACGGTTTGAACACCAAGGAACGCGTTGAGTTGTCAGAACTTGCGCGGGCCGCGAACAAGATGGCCGCGCGTATCGAGACGCTCGAGGCCATCCTAGATGCCGAAACGCCTGATTGGCGCGACAAAGAGCGGCAACAACAGAGTGGCCAGGTTTAGGTCCGTCAGGATCACAGTCCCAGCGAATGGTGACCAGCAGTGAGTAAATCAGAAAGGGAAAAACGCGAGCTACAACGCCAGATGCGACGCTCGCGTCGGCTTGCCGAGCGCGCAGAGCGTCGAGCAAGGCGCAAGAAGGAAGACGCGTACAAAGCGTCGGGTCGCGCGCAGCGACTCGCAGAGAAGGCCAGACGTCGTGCCCACGGTTTTGAAGACAAGGTCGATGATTTTGTCGAAAAGACCGAGGAGTGGCTTACGGGCCAGGGACGGGGTCGTCATACGGGGGCGGATTCCTTCTGTACCGAACAAAGTGACGAAGCGCGACCTTCCAGAACAAGATCCTCCAGTGAACGCCGGAGAAGAACCCGTCGCAGTCGTCACAAGGCCCGGAAATGGCCACGGCGTCGAGAATCCGGACTCTATCGTGACAAGGACCGCGGTAAGGTCTGCGGCGTCTGCGCCGGAATTGCAGACTATTTCAATATCGACCCATGGCAGACCCGGGTTGTGGCGCTTGCTGGGCTGTTTTTCATGCCTCAGATCACTGTGCCAGCTTACCTCATTGCGTATTTCGCCATGGATGACAAACCCTACTACCGACGTGCGACCGATCGATATGAAGAGTCGGTTGGGACAACGACACACGCTGATTCACAGGAATCTCCGGAGCCTGAAGATCTGTCGGCCGAAATTGTCTCTCTGGTGGATGTCATAGCCCGGTTTGACGAAAACGAACAACGACTGCGCGTGATGGAATCCTACGTGACGTCCCCCGCGTTCGAATTGCAGCGCGAGTTTCAAAAGATCTCGGGTGAGAGTTGATCGCGCTATGAGTATTGATGTCGGGCAGCTCAAGAGCTTCGACCGCATCCACCTGCATGGTCCTAGTGTGGTGCGCATTTCACAAAGCGGTCGCCCACCCTCTGTCACGGTTAACGCGCCGGGTTACCTGATGCCGTCTGTTGAATCACGGGTGAGTGAACGGTGCCTCGCGTTGGGATATCGATCCGGGGTGGTGGTGCCGCTGAGAGCCTGGCGTGAGGTGATCACTTTTGAGGTCGGCGTTCAGGATCTGCATAAACTAACGTTGGCAGGAACCGCGTTGGTCACTATCCCTGATCTGGATACGGACTCCCTGGTATTGAGAGTGTCTGGCCGGGGCAGGATCCGTCTTGAAAAGTTAACGTCGGACCGCGTGGAGACGTGGGTGGGCCGCGGTGGCCATGTCACTATCGCCGGTGATGTTGAACTGCAGTCGGTCAACGTTGAGAAGGATGGTCACTATGACGCAGGCGATCTGGTCAGCGATATCGGCATCGCCAGTGTGGCGGGTGGATCGGCGCGAGTGATGGTGAATGATGACCTGACGGTCAACGTTGCGGATCACGGCCGCGTGATCTACAGCGGATTTCCTGAGGTCAGTAAGCAGGTTTCCAATGGCGGCCAACTTGTCCGCATGCGCCCAAGAAGAAGACAACAACCCTCGGAGGATATGAATGCCTAATATAGTGTGGTTACTCGGGGCGGTTGTCTTGGTTTGGGTGATAGGAGACGGTATTGTGAGAATTATCAATGCGTCTCGCGGTAAGCCCATCAAACGGCGATTGGATGAACTGGAGTCAGATCTGGCGGCCATGGATGTCGAACTGGAAGAAACCCGGCACAGGGTGGAGGTGATCGAACGGTTGGTGGACAAGCGGAACGGATCCAATCGTGCCGGTAAGGGATCGGGGACGGGGGACGATGACGAGGGTCAACGCGCCTGAGGCCTATCGATTGAGAAGTAATAGTGACCCCTCTCTTTGCTGATGGAGGCTGACCTGTCCGACAACACCGACTGCCAGAATTTGAGCGCCGAAGTGTTACGTTCCAGGACTGCCAATTGCCAGGACCCCGGCCAACTTCGCAGCAACGCTTTCACGGCACCACGTCCGGCACCGGATCTGCGATACTGCGGGTGGACAAAAAACTCGCGGATCTCCATCGTAATCTCGCCATCACCTGGATCCGGATCTTCAAACAGCAGCACGAAACCGTGTATTGAGGCATCCCCGAACGCCAGCGCGAGGCGAGTGGGATGGCTCCAATAGGTCTTGAGGAATGGATAGTCTTCCGCCGAACCCGCTGATGGGTTAGCGTCGAAGGCTCTGAGTTCGTTGACGTAGTCACAAACGAGCGGTGCAAGCCTTTCAAGGGCAGGTGCTGTCCAGTTTCGACTTCTCAGCAGTGTGGAACGAAGTGATCGGATGCCATCGCCAAGCTGCGTCTTATCTGACAGTACCTGATCCTGATGCACTTGTTCGGTTTGTTGTTCGTGTTGGTCTTGTTCGTGTTGTAGTTGGATCATCGTGGTGTTTCTGTACCAATGACACGGTCCGGAAAGTTCGTGAACACACCATCGACACCAAGTGCTCGAAAGTCTGCGATTTGCCCAGGGTCATTCACCGTGTAGGCATATACGCGGAGCGACGCGCCGTGCAGGTCCTCCAGCATTTCTTCGTTGACGAGCCGATGGTGACAGTGGATCGCATAGGCGTTCAGGCGCCGGGCGACATGAAGATAATCGCCCCGTTTCCCAAACAGGGTGCCTCGACGTAGTTGGGGGTCCGCGCGAGCGAGTTCATTGTGATCGAAAGAAGACAACAACAGCTGGTCGATATGGTCGGGGTAGTGTCGATCGATGAATCTGGAAACGGGTATCGCTGTACCAGGACCTTTAAGCTCGATGTTGACCTCAACGTGCTCAAGACAAAGCTCGAGTACTTCTTCCAGCGTGGGAATCTGCTGCTGGTGTCCTGCATCCAGGGAGCGTAGCGCCTCGAAAGTGTGTGACATGACCCCACCCCTGCCGTTGGTGGTGCGGTCAACGAGGCCATCATGTATCACGACCAGTTGGTTCGATACGGCGTAGACGTCGAGTTCAACCATGTCGCAACCCATCTCGATCGCTTTCCGGAACGAGACCAGCGTATTTTCAGGTTCGTATCCCATGGCACCCCGGTGGCCGATACAGCGCATACATCCCTCATCCATCCAGAATCAGGTGTAATATGGCGTCGCGAATAGGTAAGCGCAACAGAATCGTGTCAATCGGTCAGCCTTGTGTCCAGACCGGTGCTATCTGTGCGGAAGTGAGAGTACAATCATTGATCCAACGCAGATGAAGCATCCATGAGTTACCAGGTACTCGCAAGGAAGTACCGTCCCAGCAACTTCCAGTCGCTTGTAGGACAGGATCATGTCAGCCGGGCGCTGCACAATGCCCTCGAACAGCAGCGGCTGCATCACGCCTATCTGTTTACGGGCACGCGAGGGGTGGGCAAAACCACAATCGCACGCATACTCGCTCGCTGCCTGAATTGTGAGACGGGTATCACCGCGACACCGTGCGGTGAATGTGGGAGTTGCGTTGAGATCGCGGAGGGGCGAAGTGTTGACCTGATTGAGGTGGATGCGGCTTCACGAACTCGCGTAGAAGATACGCGTGAACTGCTGGAAGCCGTGCAATACATGCCAGCCCGCAGCCCGTTCAAGGTGTACCTGATTGACGAGGTGCACATGTTGTCCAATCACAGCTTCAACGCATTGCTCAAGACGTTAGAGGAGCCGCCAGAACATGTGAAGTTCCTGATGGCGACGACGGACCCGAAAAAGCTGCCGATCACTGTCTTGTCGCGCTGTCTTCAGTTCAACCTGAAGAATATCGCTCCGGAGACGATCGTGAACCATCTCTCTGATGTCCTGGGTCAGGAATCGCCGCCAATCCCGTTCGATGAGCGCGCGCTCTGGCAGATCGGCAGAGCCGCTGCCGGGAGCATGCGAGATGCACTCTCTCTGACGGACCAGGCGATTTCCTATTGTGACGGTACGGTCACCGACGAAGGCGTGAAGGGGATGCTGGGTACGATTGATCAGATGGACATCTTCAAGATCATCGATGCTCTCATCAGCCAGGACGTGCCAATGGCGATGGCGCATATACGAAATATGGCGTCTTTTGCGCCTGACTACGCCGGCGTGCTCTCTGACCTTCTCTCTGTACTGCATCGTATTGCAGTCGCGCAGCTAGTGCCTGACTCCCTCGACAATAGTCAGGGCGACGAGACACTGGTACGTGCCGCGGCAGAAGGATTACACCCTGACGATGTTCAACTTTTCTACCAGATCGGTTTAACGGGATCACGTGATCTGCCGCTGTCCCCGGACCCACGTGAGGGTTTTGAGATGATTCTGTTGCGAATGCTGGCGTTTCGAGAGGCGGACGATCCACCACCGGACGGTGCAACCAAGACAGGAGATACCGGGCATGCGGACAGTCACCAGACAGGTGGTGGGACCGCAGGTGGCGGAACCCACGGCGGGGTGTCTGGTCGGCTGTCGTCGACCGCGCTAAAGAATGAGCTCAGGAGTTTTGCGAAGCGGGATGTGGCATCTCTGTTGGCGCCGATACCTGAGCCAAAATCAGAACCTGAACCAAAGGTAGTGTCTCTGAAACCTTTGAGCAAGACCGGAAAAGAACCTGAAAAAGAGCCGGAAAAAGAAACCGCAAAAGTGACCCCCATCAAAGAGCCTGCCATAGAGACACCGGCGAGCGGGGCATCGATGGGTTCTGCTACGGACGACGGAGTTACAGAGGTATCAGAATCACTTCCACCCATTCCACCCGTGCTGTCCATGGAGGCCTTACAAACGGGTGGCGCTGAGGCAGTCGCTCGGACGGACGACGCCCAGGCGCGTGTCCCGGAAGCATCCTCGGATGTGGATTGGGTGGGTCTATTCAAGCAGTTGAGTATTTCAGGTGTTACGCGAACAGTGGCTTCACACTGTATGGTCCGGTCTGTGGATGAAAATCACTGGTTGCTCAACATTGAACAGCGGTTCGCCAGCCTGCTCAACCGGACACATGAAAAACGAATCTCCGATGCGCTCAGTGAGCACCTTGAGCGACGGGTCAGCGTCGCCGTGGAGATTGTGGAAGTGACGGTGGAAACACCGGCGCAGGCCGACGCGAGGGAATATGAAGAGCGGAAATTACTGGCACGCGATTCAATCATGAAAGATGACAACATCCGTCAACTAATACAGACCTTTGGTGCTGAACTCGATCAGGACAGCATTGAACCAAAACAGTGCTTAGGTGACTGAGCATGAGGACTCGTTTACGACGACTGTATCGATCTTTAACGCATCATGGCATATCGCGTGTACCGTTTGGCCTGGAGATCACACAATGGCAATGAATGGTGGTGGACTGGGCGATCTCATGAAGAAAGCCCAGGAAATGCAGCAGAAACTCGCAGACATGCAGGAAGAACTGGCTAATGCGGAGGTGTCCGGTGAGTCTGGCGCGGGTCTGGTCAAGGTCATCCTGACGGGGCGGCACGATGTCCGCAGCGTTCGCATTGACGATAGCCTGCTCAAGGAAGACAAAGAGGTGCTTGAGGATCTCATCGCGGCAGCCATGAATGACGCGGTCAGGCGATCTGAATCACAGAAGCAGGAAAAGATGTCTGAACTTACGGCAGGAATACCTCTGCCCCCTGGTTTCAAGTTTCCTTTTGGCCAATAACAGGTAGATCGTCATTGAGCAGTGACTTGATTGGCCAACTCACGGAGGCCCTGTGTTGCCTTCCCGGTGTCGGGCCAAAAACCGCACAACGCATGGTCCTGCATCTGCTGGAGCGGGATCGCGACGGTGGCAAGCGACTGTCACAAGTGCTGGCAGATGCAATGGTTCGGATTGGGCAATGTCGGCAATGCCGTAACCTGACGGAGGCCTCTGTCTGCGAAATCTGCGCCAGTCAGCGCCGTGATGAACGCGTGTTATGTGTCGTGGAAACGCCTGCCGACCTTATCGCAATAGAACAAACCGGACACTACCAGGGACTATACTTTGTGCTCATGGGTAATCTCTCGCCGATCGACGGGGTAGGACCTGAGGAACTGGGTATAGATCTGCTTCAGGCTCGATGCAATGCCGGTGTTGAAGAGGTCATCCTTGCGGTCGGCAGCACCGTGGAAGGTGAGGCGACGGCACACTTCATTTCCGAGATGCTGGCTACCGCTGACGTCCGTGTAACGAGACTGGCACAAGGCATCCCAATGGGAGGTGAACTCGAGTACGTGGACGGTGGCACGCTGGTCCACGCCCTGGAGGATCGTAAACCTCTGTGAAAGACTCTTACTCTGAAAGTGACGCGTCTGTGGCAGACAGAAAAGCTCGGCTACAGGCCACGGGCTATTCGATGGTGACATCCACCGAGGTTCTCCAGAACCGGGTCCAGCAATGGCGAAAGAGGAAAGTCCTTGCGTTGGACACCGAATTCCTTCGGACGAACACTTACTACCCGATTGTGGGGCTTGTTCAGGTTTTCGATGGACGAGAATGCCACCTGATAGATCCGCAGGCGTTGTCCATCCAGCCACTGGCTGAGGTGCTCGAGGATAAAGAAGTCCTGAAGGTCTTCCATGCCTGCTCTGAGGACCTCGAGGTTTTTCAGGCGGAGGTGGGTACTATCCCGGCACCAGTGTTTGATTCCCAGGTTGCTGCCGCAATCCTGGGTGAGGACTTCTCGATGAGCTATCAGCGTCTGGTTGAGCGCTATCTGAATGTTGTGGTTCCCAAAGAACAGACACGATCCGATTGGTTGCAGCGGCCGTTGACGACTGACCAGCTTGACTATGCAGCGTTGGACGTCATCTATCTGTTTGATGTCTACCAGCTGCAGGCGGAGCGTCTGCACGAGCAGGGTCGACATCCCTGGGTTCTTGAAGAATGCACATCAGATCCGGCTGAGATGCCGACAATGATTGCGCCGGATGCGTACTTTCGAAGAATACGTGGCGCAGGTTCTTTGAATGCTCTACAGCTTCGTCGTCTGCAGCGGCTGTCCGCCTGGCGTGAAAACCTCGCTCGGGAGTGTGACGTACCCCGGAGTCGAATCGTCGATGACAAATCACTCATGTCCATCTGTCGTGATGACATCTCGGACAGGCGACTTCTCGACAAGAAGACCAAAATGACGCATCGGCAGATCAGACGATATGCCGAAGAAATCGCAGAACAGCTGCGTCTTGCAAATGAGGACAGCGAGTCGGAGTACCCGGAAGTGATGGCAGACCCCACCTCAACCCTGAACAATCGACTGATCCGCGAACTGAAAGAGCTTGTCGAGGATGCGGCCAAGGAGCAGCGGATTGCACCGGAGATACTGGCGACCCGTCGGCACCTGGAGCAATTTCTGCGTTCCGGGAAACAGGGAGACTATGAACTGCCGCCGTCGCTTGCGGGCTGGCGGCGGTCTGTCATCGGTGATCGTTTGCTGCAGCATCTGCGGAGTGATCCATGAGCGTTGATCGAAAACAAGGCACCCCGAAACTGCTCTGCGATGTCTTCAAGACACCGCGGTATCCGGATATGTATCTCTACGTCGTACGCGATGAAGGAATGTCGCGTGTGCGGGATGAGTTGCTGGCGCGGTTTGATGACCCGGAACTGGCGCTGTCCTTCACGTTGACGCGCTCCCGCAAGCTGGCGATCGCCGACAGCGCGACCGTTTTCGACGCATTGCTCGATCAGGGCTACTATCTGCAGATGCCCCCGATTACTTCGATGCCTGTGCTGAAAGTCTAGGGATGGTGGCGTTCTGGGAAGAGAAGACGCTCGACGAGATGACTCAGGCTGAGTGGGAATCCCTCTGCGATGGATGTGCCAGGTGTTGTCTGCATAAACTAGAAGACGAGGATACGGGTGAGTTCGCCTACACGGCCGTGGTCTGTCGGTATCTCGACGATGATTGTCGCTGCGGCGACTATGAATCCCGTCATGTCAATGTGCCGGACTGTCTACCCCTGACACCGGAGCGTGCAGGTGAGTTTCGCTGGTTACCTGAGTCGTGCGCCTATCGTCGACTCTCAGAGGGACGAGGATTGGCAACATGGCATCCACTGGTCAGCGGTACCCAGGATTCTGTAAGTGCCGCGGGCATCTCGGTGGCAGGCAAGACGGTTTCGGAGGAACATGTCCATCCGGATGGTCTTGAAGAGCACATCATCCGGTGGGTCACCCATTGATGGCGAATGTCACAATGCCGGTTTCCAACAGATTGAACCATACTTGAACAATAGGAGCGCCTGAGTGGAGGGCCAGAATCTTGTTGCCTGGATCGTCTACCTGGTGTCCGGGCTGGTCTTCACCTGGGCGATTGTTGTGTTGTCGAGGCGCTTTCGCGCGTGGTTCAGGGACCTGTTTCTGGGGACTGCCGTGGTTCTGATCTTTACGCCATGGCAATTCGGAGACACGGCGCAACATTGGGCACCTGCAATATTGGTCCTGCTGATGGATCTGCTGCTCGAGGGGACGGAAAGCGGCCTTCAGGGCGGCGTTGTACTGCTATGCATGACCACGGTGATGATTGGTGTCGTCCTGGTCCGGATGTGGCTCCGTCGTCGAAAAACCATCGGGAATACTCAGGTTTCGGAGCTTTCCGGTTAAGTCTGTGGCTCCCCTTCGGTCGACTGGCAAAACCCCGGACCACCAGTTATATTGCCTGACTTTGTTTCACCGGGTTTCACCGCTATGAGCACATTTTCCAGTACCGACACCTACATCGTCACCGAAGAGTTGGAGATGGCGGTGAATGCGGCCGCGACTCTGGAACGTCCGCTGTTGATCAAAGGTGAGCCGGGTACCGGCAAGACCATGCTGGCGGAAGAGATTGCCAGTTCGCTGAACATGCCCCTCATCCAGTGGCACATCAAGTCGACCACGAAAGCTCAGCAGGGTTTGTACGAATATGATGCGGTTTCGCGACTCCGTGACTCCCAACTGGGTGACGAGCGAGTGCACGATATCGCGAACTATATTGAACGTGGCAAGCTGTGGGATGCGTTCGCTGCAGACGAACGCGTGGTCCTGTTGATTGACGAGATCGACAAGGCAGACATTGAGTTCCCCAATGACCTTCTGCTCGAGCTGGACAAAATGGAGTTCCACGTCTACGAGACTGGCGAGACTATCGTGGCCAAAAACCGGCCGATCGTGGTGATCACGAGTAACAACGAGAAGGAACTGCCGGACGCGTTCCTGCGTCGTTGTTTCTTCCACTATATCCAGTTCCCTGATCGCGAGACGATGTTGCAGATCATTGATGTGCACTTCCCTGAGGTAAAACAGGATCTGGTCAAAGAGGCTCTTGAAATCTTCTTCGATGTACGGAAAGTGCCAGGATTGAAGAAGAAACCTTCAACGTCGGAACTGATTGACTGGCTGAAACTCTTGATGGCGGACGACATTCCTGAAGAGATTCTGCGTAACCGCGACACGTCGAAGGCGATTCCACCCTTGTACGGCGCTCTGGTCAAGAACGAACAGGACGTGCAGTTGCTGGAACGCCTCGCCTTTATGAATCGTAGACAGGGCGGTAACAGCTGAGTCCTGTATTATCAGGAGATAACCGCTACCAACCACCGGACCAAACCCATTTCGGGAAGGGCTGAATCATGCTGATTAACTTCTTTTTCGCACTAAAGAAGGCCAGGATTCCGGTTTCGATCACGGAACTGCTTCATCTGCTGGAAATCCTGAAAGCGCGCCTCGTGTATGCGGATATCGATGAGTTCTACTACTTGTCGCGGATGGCGCTGGTCAAGGACGAGCGTCACTACGACAAATTCGACAGGGCATTCTCAACCTATTTCAAGGGGCTTGAAGACCTTGCGGGACTACTGGCCCAGTTGATTCCGGACGAGTACCTGCGTCGGGAATTTGAAAAGTCACTGTCGCCTGAGGAACTCGACAAGATCCAAGGGCTGGGCGGGCTTGAAAAGCTGATTGAGGAATTCAAGCGCCAGGTGGAAGAGGCCGCGCGTGGTGAAGGTAAGGAAAAAGACAAGGAAGGCAAAGGTGGTGAGAACGGTCAGGGCGAAGAAGGCCGTAAAGGAAAGAAGCGACGAGGCCGCAGACAGTGGGACAAACGTGACTACAAAGCCTATGACGACAATGTTGAGTTAGGTACACGCGGTTTGAAAATCTCGCTGCGCCGTCTGCGAAAGCTGGCGCGAACGGGTGCTGATGACGAGTTCGATTTGAATAACACGATCAGCAAGACCGCGCGAAATGGTGGCATGCTGGACATCATCATGCGTCCTGAGCGACGCAATACCGTCAAGGTGCTGTTGTTACTCGATAGCGGTGGTTCGATGGATGCGCACGTCAAGGTCTGTGAGGAATTGTTCTCAGCCGCACGATCAGAGTTCAAGCACCTGGAGACTTTCTATTTCCACAATTTCATCTACGACGGTGTGTGGAAAGAGCACAATCGGCGGATGAATGAGCGTTTGGATACGTTCGATCTCTTGCATAAATACACCCACGACTACAAAGTCATTTTTGTGGGCGACGCAACCATGGCTCCGTACGAGATTACTCATGCGGGTGGCAGTGTCGAACACTGGAATGAAGAAGCTGGTGCTATATGGATTCAACGGGTCATGGATACCTTCGACAAGGTCATCTGGATAAACCCGACGCCGCACGACACCTGGGAGTATTCCTCTTCTGTGGCATTGACCAAGAAGCTAGTTGACGAACAAATGTTCCCGTTAACGATCCGCGGCATCGAAGACGGAATGAATCAGCTGTCCAAGTAGCATAGGCTAACCCAACCGGGACTATGCAACCTGGATGAGCCGGTATTCCCCGGTGCACTTCCACAGCACAGATCCCATCAACCAATGTACGTCTAACTGGGCGCACTTTTGGCATCTAGACCATGGCGAGTCGCAAAACACCGCGTCAGAATGCTGATCGCATTTCGGAACAGATTGATCAGTGCATGATTGCTGATCGGTTTCGTCTGCGACGACAGCTGAAGCAGAAGGGCGGCAAAAGTGTCGGCATTGCTGTGGAGAAGTCGTTAAAGCGTGTCGCTGCGCGTCGAACTGCACTGCCTACCAAGGTGGAATTCCCCGAAGAGTTACCGGTCTCTGGCAAGGCGCAGGAGATTCAGGCTGCACTTGCACGTCATCAGGTTGTCATTGTTGCCGGTGAAACAGGTTCTGGGAAGACAACCCAGCTTCCGAAAGTCTGTCTTGAAGCCGGTCGCGGCGTCTTTGGCATGATAGGCCATACGCAACCGCGTCGAGTCGCCGCCCGGACAGTTGCCCATAGAATTGCAGATGAACTCGGCGTGTCGCAGGGTAGTTCTGTGGGGTACCAGATTCGTTTCGGCGACAAGACGGGGCCGGACACCCATATTAAGGTGATGACTGATGGCATTCTGCTGGCCGAAACGCGTAACGATCGTTTTCTTGAGCGATACGACACCCTGATCATTGATGAGGCCCACGAGCGTAGTCTCAATATCGATTTTCTGCTGGGTTACATCAAACGTATCCTGCCAAAACGACCGGATCTGAAGGTCATCATCACTTCCGCGACGATCGATGTGGCGTCGTTTTCCCGTCACTTTGGCGATGCGCCCGTCATTGAGGTTTCCGGTCGGACCTATCCGGTTGAACTGGCCTATCGTCCGTTGGACGAATTGTTATCGGAAGCGGGTGATGCGGCGGATGATGATCCCGTGTCTACCGGTATCGTGCATCTGATGCGGGAGGTGGGACAACGAGAGAAGGGGCAGCGTCGACCTGCGGATGTGTTGGTTTTCCTGCCTGGCGAGCGGGAGATCAGGGAAGCTTCGCTCGCGCTTCGTCGTTCATCGCTCAAGGGGTGGGAGGTGCTGCCACTCTATTCGCGACTATCTCACGCGGAGCAGGACCGGGTGTTTCAACCACATCAGGGACGCCGTGTTGTTCTTGCCACCAATGTTGCCGAGACGTCCATCACGGTACCAGGGATTCGATATGTGATTGATCCCGGTCTTGCCAGAATTTCCCGCTACTCCATTCGTGCCAAAGTACAGCAGTTGCCGATTGAGCGTGTATCCCAGGCGAGTGCACGACAACGGGCCGGTCGCTGCGGTCGTATCAGTGAAGGTGTGTGTTTCCGTTTGTATGACGAGGAGGATTTCGAACAACGGAGCGAATACACGGCGCCGGAGATCATGCGAACGAGCCTGGCATCCGTCATCCTACAGATGCTGTACCTGAAACTGGGAGACATTGATCGTTTTCCCTTCGTCGAGCCACCTGACCGGAAGCAGGTCAATGACGGCTACCACCTGTTGTTTGAATTAGGGGCTGTTGATGCGGAGCGTCGCATGACCCGACTCGGACGTGATCTGGTTCGGATACCTGTTGACCTTCGCCTGGGACGAATGCTTGCCGCCGCGTTCCAGCATGGCGTATTGTCTGAGGCGCTGATCATCGTCTCCGTATTGGCGATCGCGGATCCAAGGGAACGTCCCATGGATGCACGGGAAGCGGCGGATAAGTGCCATGCCGAATACGATGATGAACGATCGGACTTCCTTTCGTTTCTCAACCTTTGGCAGGCGTTCGAAACGAAGCGCCAGTCGCTCAGCCAGCGACAACTCCGGCGATTCTGCCGCGAGAATTTTCTTTCCTGGGTGCGCATGCGGGAGTGGCGTGAACATCATCGGCAGCTTCGACTCATTTGTGAAGAGATGGGAATGCGAGTGAGTGAGCAGCCTGCGCAATACGATCGACTGCACAAGTCACTGCTGGCTGGACTGTTGGGGAACATCGGTCAGCGTGTTAATGACAACGCGTATCAGGGACCCAGGGGACGGCGACATTATCTGTTTCCTGCGTCCACGCTGTTCAAGCGTAAACCTGCCTGGGTGATGTCAGCCGAACTTACAGAGACCACACGGCTCTACGCGCGCACGGTCGCCCGTATAGAACCGGATTGGATCGAGCCGATCAGTGGTCACCTGGTCAAGAGACGACATAGCGAGCCTTTTTTCTCGCGAAAGCGCGGAGAAGTGATGGCGTATGAGGACGTGAGTTTGTACGGAGTGCCGATCGTGGCACGCAGGCCCGTTTCCTATGGTGCGATTGATCCAGCGACGTCGCGTCAGATCTTCATCCAGGAAGGGTTAGTTGACCAGCAACTGAAGACCCGCGCTGGCTTCTTCGAAGCCAACAAGCAGTTGCGACTGCGGCTTGGTCGTCTTGAGGACAAGACAAGGCGTCGGGACATCATGGTGGACGACCGTGCGATCTATGCGTTTTACGACGAACGTATTCCGGATCACGTTGCAGGGCTGACCGATCTTGACCTGTGGCGCAGCGATATCGAGCGGACTGACAGAAAGCGACTGTACATGACCCAAGAAGATCTGCAGCAGAAGGACGACGGTGCATCAGAGACTGCCTACCCTTCAACGCTGTCCGTTGGGAATAATCAGCTGCCACTCAATTATCGTTTCGATCCAACGCACCATGATGATGGTGTTAGCGTAAACATCCCGGTCAGTATTCTTCAGCAGGTGTCGGAGGCGCAGGTTGACTGGCTGATCCCGGGGATGCTCGAAGAAAAGTGTACAGCGCTGATCCGCTCATTGCCAAAGGCGTTGCGCCGGAATTTCGCACCGGTGCCCGACTTTGTTCAGCGTGTACTCCCGCAGCTCGAATACGATGGCCGCTCGCTGAAGCTTCTTCTGGCGGAGAAGCTCCATCGTGAAAGTGGTGTGCGCATTCAACCGGAAGATTTCGAACATACCCCGATTGCCGATCATCTGAAGATGAACGTGAGATTAGTGGATGAACGAGGCAAGGTACTGGCGGCGGGACGTGAACTCGATAAGCTCAGGGGGAAGCTCGATGACGTTGCAGCCTCGCCGGATCCTGTGCTGCGACATCCACTGGAGCAGCATGGTCTGAAGGACTGGCCGGTCGAACCACTACCGGATCAGGTGCGTGTGAAAGTGGGTGGGATTGAGATTGTTCGATACCCTGCGCTGATCGACGAGGAACTGTGTGCAGGTGTGAAGCTGTTTGAAACGAAATCTCTTGCCCAGCATGCCCATCGACATGGTGTTGTGCGATTGCTGTACCTCAAATTGAAAGAACAGGTTCGTTACATGCACCGCAATATCCCCGACTTTGATCGGTTCTCACTGTGGTATGCCACCCGAGGCAAGAAAGAAGAGTTGCGTGAAGACCTGATTCTCGCAGCGCTCCGGTATCACTTTGTCGAAGATCAACCGCAGGTTCTCTCTGGTGACGTGTTCGAACAGCGGCTTGCGTCACGGGATGCACTGGTTGAGACCATGGAACGGGTCGCTTCCCTGGTCGCGCAGGTCTTGCGTGAGGCAGCGAGTGCGGTGCAGGCGCTGGACGAAGTGCCATTCCAGCACGCGGTTGATGACATTCGAGGTCAGCTGTCCGCTCTCTTGGATGATCGCTTTCTGATGCGCACCGACGAACGCTGGCTAAAGCACATGCCACGCTATATGAAGGCGATTCGCCTGCGGATAGAAAAATTGTCCGGTCACGAAAACCGTGATGAACAGCTGACACACGAATTGGGCGAATGGCTGGAACGGATAGCAGAGTTGGAAGGACAAGGCGCTGAACTGCAATGGACGTTGCAGGAATATCGCGTTTCGCTGTTTGCGCAGTCGCTTGGTACCAGTCAACCGGTATCTGCGAAGCGACTTGAGCGCGCTATTGAGAATATACGGACACCTCGATGATGGGTTCGGGCGGTGTTCGCTAACTACGCTATTTACCTTAACAAAATCCGCTAAATTATTGTAACTACAAGGGTTTGGCGTTAAAGTCCGCTCGTTCCAAGACCGGATGACAGCCACGAACCCGCTTCAAAAGACCAGCTCGGAAAGCCTTTCGATAGCTTTGCTTTCGGAGGGCGGTGCCATTGCTGATCAGATCTCCGGGCAGTTGGAGGAATCCAGCTACCAAGTAACGGTGCTGTGTTCGGGGGACAATCTTGCTGATGATTTCGACGTGATTCTGCTTGTATTGTCCGAATTCCCAGAGCCCGAACACATCCTGAAATTTGTTGGCAACCAACTGCCGGAACTGCCTGTTATATTGATCGCGGATGCGCCGGGTATGAACGAGGTCAGTGAACTGCTGCGTGACGCTGTATCGCGAATTGACTATCTGCAATACGACAGGGAACTACCGGAACTTCTCCTCCATGTAGTGACTCGAAACATCAAGGAAACCCGCACTCGTCACAGGGTGAAGGAGCTGGGTATTCAGATGCGCAAAGTGAACCGTACGGTCTCCCAGAGTCTGCGGGAGCTGGAAGCAGATCAACAGACTGGTTACCGCGTCCAGTCAGCCTTGATGCCAGCGTCTCCTCAGGAGATTGGCGGGCTCACTTTGAAACATCATATCCAGCCATCGCTGATTCTGAGCGGTGACTTCGTGGACTACTTTGAGCTGCCGGATGGACGGCTGTTGTTCTTCATTGCGGATGTTTCCGGTCATGGCTCTTCGGGTGCGATGGTCACGGTGCTGCTCAAAAGCCTGTCATCGCGTTTGAAGAATGAATCAGACGTTCTTGGGCTTACTTCTTCATCGGAAACACTGAACTGGTTCAATGAGGAACTTCTGTTGCTTGGTCTGGAGCAGCACGTGGCGATGTTTCTGGGATTGATTGATGAGGAGGGAAGTCGGATGCAATATGCCAATGCAGGACACTTTCCGAGTGGGATCCTGACGTCTCCAGGAGAGGCGTCCTGTTTTCTTGCCAGTGGTAATTTGCCACTGGGTCTGCGAGCACACGCCAGCTACGAGAACCACACTGTGAATCTTGCGGAACACTTCATGTTGGTAATGTTTTCCGACGGAGTGTTCGAACTGATGGCTGAAGCGAACCTCAATGACCTTGAAAGCAAACTATTATCTATAACGGTCTACGGTCAATCGGATGCAGACAAAATTTTTGGAGACCTTTCAGTGCCGGGCAGTGTAACGAGCGACGACGTCGCTGTGTTCTCTATTTCAAGATGACTGATACAGGTAAAATACTGGTTGGTAAACAGGGTGGCACGACCGTCCTCAAACTGATTGGCGAGATCAGGGTGACGCTTGGTCCGACTATTTCGCGTTTTCTGGGGACATTCGGAAAGCACCAACCGATGGAAAGTCTCGTGATTGACCTGCGTGAGACCACTCTCATCGACAGCACCGGGCTCGGCGTGCTTGCGAAAATTTCTCTGGCTTTCGAGAAAGAGGTTCATCGGCTCCCCACGCTGGTCTGTACGAATCCGGATCTCACACGGATACTACTCGCGATGGGGTTTGAGCATATCTTTGTTCTCGCGACAGACCTTGAGCAGATGCCCAACGGCGCGATCGAACTTGCTGCTCACCAGGTATCGGAACAGGAGTTGCGTCAACAAGTGATTGATGCGCACCGCGTGCTGATGGGGCTCAATGATCACAACGAGGTGGTGTTTCGCGATCTCGTGACGGCACTCGAAAATGAAGCATCGTCATCGGCACCCGACCATGCAGCGAGTATGTGAACGTCAGGCTTCCTAAGCCTAAGCCATCTGTTCGGCGGTCAGTTTTGCCTTGATGAAGTCTGAATGAGAGACATGCAGCAGTCCGCAGACCTTGCGTATGAACTGTTCCTCGTAACGATCGATTCGGCCATCAGCAAAGGCTACCCGCCAGAGGTTCATGATTAACTGGGTTTTATCGCCGTAGCTGTAGGCGTCGTTGACCAGTTGGGTGAACTGGTAGAAGTCGTGAGCGTCCTGGGTGGCCTTGTCCGCGAGCGACACCAATTCGTTCAGTTGACTTTCCAGAAGTTCGAAAGTGTCCTTCAGCATGGCAAAAATCAGCGCGCGCTCCATTTCATCCTGATCAAAGTCCGATTTGGCAACTTCGATCAGCAACGCCGCAGTCGCATATTGAATACCCAGGCGTCGCTCTTCTTCGGACGCATCCTCAGGTGGATTCAGTTTCTCGGCAAAGAACTTGCGGATGTCGTCGATCATAGGTGCTCCCTGGTTAGGCCCGTGCAGTCTCGGACCGACTGAAGTCGGTACTGTCTGTCCAGGGCCGCGACTGAAGCGCGATCAGAACGCCAGAGGCTTCCAGTGCCTCATCAATTACGTCGAGATCTGCCTCGTCATCGTACATTTGCGCACTGACACCTCGCCTGAATGCTCTGGCACCCGATAGACCTGTAAAGAGACTGAGGAGATGTCTTGCTGAGTGTTTGAGATTCTCGCCCGCCGCCAGCTCTGATGCAATATGGTCTCGGTAGGCAAGCCAGACCTGGTGCCTGTCGGCCGGTTTGCTGCCAAACAGGGTCGCGTCGAGCTCGGCAAGCAGAAACGGGTTGTTGTAAGCCGCTCTGCCGATCATTACCGCGCCAACGCGATGCCACTCTGCAAGGGCATCGTCATGGGTCTTCAGGCCGCCGTTGAGGGTAAACCGGGCATCGGGGAAATCATCCTTGATGCGATAGACGAAGTCGTAATGCAAGGGAGGGATCTCCCGATTCTGTTTCGGGCTCAGACCAGACAGAATCGCGATGCGTGCATGGATTGAGAAAGATCGACAGCCTCCGTCGTACACCCGTTGTATAAAGTCTCGGAACTGAGCGTATGTGGGCTCATGGTCAATGCCGATCCGGCATTTGACGGAAACAGGAATACTGACCTTCTTTGCCATGGCCGTAACGCAGTTAGCTACGGTTTCGGGTGTCGCCATCAAACAGGCTCCAATGCCGCCTTGCTGAACGCGGTCGCTGGGACAACCGACATTGAGGTTGACCTCCTGGTAACCCGCGCTTTCTGCCAGCCCGGCACATTCACTGAGTTCAAGCGGATCGCTGCCTCCGAGTTGAAGGACACACGGCTCGTCCTGATGGTGGCGCAGGAAATGGTCAGCTCGGCCATGCAGCAACGCGCCGGTCGTGACCATTTCTGAATAGAGCAACGCGTTGGGTGAGATGAGGCGGAGCAGGTACCGGCAGTGTCGATCGGTACATCCCATCATCGGGGCAACACTGAGTGAATCTGGTGCGGCGGACTGCATAGGCGAAGTGTAGCACTCGGGATTTGCGGATCGGAAACAGTTCGATCTGCCTCTATGCCCGTAAACCGATAGTGTATGATGCGATCGTTTTTATCTCGCGTGATGATCCAGACATGACTGTTCGAACCCGAGTGGCGCCTTCCCCGACAGGGGACCCCCACGTTGGTACCGCTTATATGGCGCTATTTGCCCGTGCGCTCGCACTTCAGCACGGCGGCCAGTTCGTTTTACGCATCGAGGATACGGATGTAGCAAGAAGCACCGAAGCGTCGGAACAGAATATTCTGTCTTCGCTGAGCTGGTTGGGTCTAACCTGGGATGAAGGGCCCGACTGCGGTGGACCGCACGGTCCCTACCGGCAAAGCGAGCGACTATCGATCTATCGAGAACACGTCGATCAATTGGTACAAGATGGACACGCCTTCCATTGCTTTTGTACCGCAGAGCGGCTCTCAGAGATGCGTGCGGCTCAGGTTGCTGCGAAACAGACTGCCCGATACGACGGACACTGTATGTCTCTGTCCCGGGAGGAGACGGAAAGACGGCTCTCGGCCGGTGAGGAAAACGTTGTGCGAATGAAGGTGCCTCACGAAGGTAATTGCACGTTCAATGATCGTCTTCGCGGCGAAATCAGTATCGACTATGCGCAGGTGGACATGCAGGTGCTGCTCAAGTCTGACGGCTTTCCGACCTATCACCTAGCGGTGGTGGTAGACGATCACCTCATGGGTATCACGCACATCATTCGGGGAGAGGAGTGGATCCCATCTGCTCCCAAACACAAACTGCTGTACGAGTACTTCGGTTGGGAAATGCCGGAGTTGATACACATGCCGTTGTTGCGCAATCCAGACAAGAGCAAATTGTCGAAGCGTAAAAATCCGACCAGTATCCGATTCTACGAACGGATGGGTTTCTTACCGGAAGCGATGATCAACTACCTGGGGATGTTGGGCTGGAGCATGCCTGACGGTGAAGAGAAGTTCTCGATGGATGAGATGTATGAGGCCTTCGACGTGGATCGCATTTCCCTGGGTGAACCGGTGTTTGATGTGGATAAGCTTCGCTGGCTGAACGGCCGATGGCTCAGAGAATCTCTGTCCGACGAAGAGGTGGCTGATCGATTGTCTGACTGGGCGTTGAATCGATCAAATCTGTTGGCGGTGCTACCGATCATCAAGGAGCGCATTGATGTGCTGTCGGACGTTGTACCCATGACTGGGTATCTGGCATCCGGGATGCCGGATATCGATGAAACGGATTTTGAT
>NTKD01000016.1 GCA_002457275.1 OM182 bacterium MED-G24 | reverse complement strand
TCGGTTGATGTATTGGCTGGATTCCGCCAGACGGATGTTGGCCTTGATCCCCAACTGGTCGAGTTGCTCAAAGTAAGGCAGCAGAATGCGGGAATCTTCAGGATTCTGAGACAGAAACGTCATTTCAAACGCCTCGCCATCCGCATTCTTCAGAACACCGTCCTGAATCTCCCAACCTGCATCGATCAACAACGCCCTTGCCTTCTCCATGTTGGCACGGTGGTGTGCCGGACTTTCGACTTCGGTAAATCGAAATGGCTCAGTAAACAGTTCAGGAGGCAGTTGGTCCCGAAATGGCTCCAACAACGCGACTTCATCCTCGCTGGGCAGGCCGGTCGCCTCAAGAATGGTGTCAGGAAAATAGGAATTCGCACGCGTCCGGTTGCTAAAGTGCAACGTGCGATTCTGCCATTCGAAGTCCAGGGCAAGCGTCAATGCCTGGCGAACACGGCGATCCTTGAATCGATCGAGTCGGTTGTTGAATGCCAGCGCCCGCCGGATGCCGATTTCGATACCAAAGCTTCGTCGGATCTTTTTGAGCCAGCCCTTCTCCGTCGCGGGCGTATCAAACGAGTTATGCCAGTAACGAACGTCCTGTTCCGTCCAGATATCAATCAGTCCCTTGCGCAATGCCTCACGCGTGACCGTGGAGTCCCGGTAGACTTCATACCGAATGTGATCAAAGTTATAGCGACCCTTGTTGACCGGGATATCCCGGCCCCAGTAGTCGGGTACACGTTCATAGTCAACGTAGCGTCCCTGGCTGACAGCACTCACACGATACGGACCACTCCCCACCGGCGGCTCAAGGCTCACCTTTGAAGGATCCCGCACCGACCAGTAGTGCGCCGGCATCACCGTCATGAACTGCAGGATGATAATGTTGTTGAGTGTGAGCGGCGTATTCAGATGAATGGCGACGTGTCGTTCATCGATCTGCTCCACCTCTTTGACAAAACCGTACCAGACGTTCCCCTCTACCTGCTCAAGACGATACTCCAGCGAGAACGCAACATCGGCCGGGGTCACAGGCACACCATCATGCCATTGCGCATCCGGATGAATCCGGAAGACGATCGCCATCTCATCCTCAGTGATCGCGATACCATCAGCGAGGCGCCCGTAAAAACCGGTCACCTCGTCACCGGCTCGAATCAACAGGGTATCCAGCGTCCAGTTCAGCCCCGGGGCTGTGAGTGATTGGGAATTGCCTGGCGACAACGTGTTGAAGCTCGTTTGTGTCGGCAGCACAAGCGGGCCACCTTTAGGAGCGTCCGGATTCACATAGTCGAGGTGGGTAAAGTCTGCCGAGTATTTCAGTTCATGGAAAAAGGCGATGCCATGTTTGAAATCCAGCCCTTCGACCTCTGTGGCGGACCATGCAGGCAACGAGGCCATCAGAAAGATGGGCACTAGCCATCGGTAACGCCTGCCGATTTGTTTCATTGGATCCTCAATGCGCCGGAATCAATCAGCCGGCAACCATCTGATCCATCACCGCCTTGATATCGGCACCACGCAAATCCTGTTTAACCCTTTGAAATACAGTCGCATCCAGCGACCCCAGCGCCTCTGCTTTGGCAATCGCGACAGACCGTAGGTCTCCCGCTGCGACAATCTCATCTAGGAATCCCACTGCTATGGCCTGCTCATGCGTATACATGGTCGCGTTCAGCGCCGCGCCAGTGAGAAAGCGTTGTGCAAGACGGGCACGCGACAGCATCAGTGCGAACGGGGGTAACGACATGCCGATCGCGACCTCGTTCAGTCCCACATTGAAGTCGCCCGCAATCCCTATGCGATGATCGGCGGCCAGCAACAGGAAACCACCCAACGCAACACTGTGTCCGGTTGCAGCCATGACCACCGGTTTCGGGAATCCATATAGACGCATGGCCAGCTGTGCGCCTGCAGTCGTCATCGCAACCTGTTCCTGAACATCCCCGGAGCGGATGACCTTCAGATCAAATCCGCCACAGAATACGCCATCCCGCCCAATGATCAAGACGGCACTGGCCTCTGCCTCGGCCCTGTCCAGTGCATCATTCACGTTAGAGATCATGTCGGGTCCCATGGCATTAGCCTTGCCATCGTCCATCGCGATCACCGCAACACTACCCGTCATCGTAAACTCGACTAAAGCCATTTTCTCCCCCTCCAATGCTGGCCACCAAACATACCCTGCCAAGATGGTCACGAACAGCATGAATCACAGACACCGTTATTTTGGCGGCATCACATCCTCCAGCGCACGAGTGGCGATCTCAGGCCACACACGCGACAATGGCGGCGTGAACGCCATCCGCACCGTCCAACTGCCATTCTCTGTCCTGCTTGTCTGTCTCCTGCTGGTCTGCAGTGGTGGCAGTGACGGCAATACGTATTGGCACCGGACACGGACACAGATCCGTCTCCCGAGGCTGATCCAACTGCCCCGTTGGCTTTTACAAATGTCACGGCGGCATCAGGCATCGGCTACGAGGTCGGCTTTCTATCGCCAGAGGATCTGGATGCCGTTTTTCCGGCCATACCCACCAGCGGTGCGGCACCCAACACGGAAGCCGCTGGTGCCAGGGTGATTGTGACCACCGCATCCAACAAACAACTGCAAGAAATCATCATCGGCAGTAACTTCCTGTCACAGAACCCGACTGAACAGGTGTTCGGTCTCGGAACCGACTCGCTGGCCAATTTCAGGGTCGCTTGGTCCGATGGCAGTGAATTCTCTTTGACTGATGTGGCTAGCCGACAAACGCTCGTCATCGTTCAATAGAGCCCCCACGGATGTCCTCTATCACCCACAGGATCCGCAATGCCTATGTATTCGCGGGATTCGCCGTACTCACATGGTCCACGGTCGCGACTGCCTTCAAGCTGACCCTCTCGCTCATCGACATCTACCAGACGCTCTTCTACGCCAATCTAGTGTCCTGCATCACACTGGTGGCCGTTCTCGCGATACGAGGAAAACTCAGAACATTTGTTCTGGAAACCCGGATCCACTGGCGCCGTTCCATATTCACGGCACTCATGAATCCCTGTCTGTACTATGTGATTCTTTTCGCGGCCTACGACCGCCTTCCCGCTCAGGTCGCACAACCCATCAACTACAGTTGGTCGATGGTACTTGTCTTCCTTTCCGCCGCCGTACTCGGTCAACGGGTGTCGCGACGGGACTGGATCGCAGCATTGATCTGTTACGTTGGCGTCTTCCTCATTGCCACCGAAGGCCCCATCGATGGACTGGCTAGCGCAGACTGGTTCGGAGTCGGACTGGCCATGGCGTCCACGTTGATCTGGGCTGGATACTGGGTCGCCTCCATCCGCGATCCCCGCTCAACGGAAACGTCTTTGGCCGCCTGTTTTCTGCTGGCACTACCGATGACCGGTGCCTTGTGTATGGTCCTGTCCGATTTTTCGATTTCAGTCACAGGTCTTACCGGGGCCGCCTACATTGGCCTGTTTGAGATGTCACTGGCGTTTCTGGCCTGGGGGACGGCGCTCAGGCTGACAGATCGGACCGCACGCATCAGCAACCTGATTTTCCTGTCGCCCTTTATTTCCTTGGTACTGATCCATCTTGTATTGGGGGAGGCAATTCACCTGACAACGGGCATCGGACTCCTTCTGATCGTGGTCGCTCTCATCTTCCAGCAACGACAGTCCACCTGAACGTTTTCAAACCCACACAGAAAAACCCCCGGGGATCCGAGGGTTTCGCGCGAATTTACTATATCGCCTAGACCGCCAGTCGTCGACGCCGCGACGCCGCGATACCCATCAGGCCGAGACCGACCAGCGCCAGTGAGGCAGGTATCGGCACAGGTGCAACGTCAATATTGATATCACCACGGTATCGGTCACCGACGGCAAAGGAACATCCGTCACAGGATGCCAGTTCGTATCAGATCCATGCGGAGAACCCGAGATTGTTGTTCTTGGCGTTCGCCTTGTTGGTGCAGTACTGTGGGCTCGGTAGCCCGAGCGTATCAACAAGGAAGTTACGCTGCTGTCCACCGACCTCATTGAACGTGCCAGTGAGTCCATCGACAAAAATGTCCCAGTGGTTCATGCAGTCTGACTGGGTTGCCGCGATTCATATTTGGCATCATTACAAAGCACGGTTGTCGATTCGGTCATGCCTTCGGCAAGCACGTCGCCACCAAAAGCCACAGATCCATCACTGCTTGCGACGCGTCCAGTCAGACGAGCAGTGCCTGTTGTCGTATCCAGCTCAAAATTTCCGACACCTGAGCCATTGGGATTCTCGAAATGAAGGTAACGCGAACCAACGATATTGTGCATCCACCAGAATGAGTGATTCGTGGCGGAGGTCGCATCCATGGTGATGGTCGTCGCTGACACCAGTGGGGTCAGGACAGCCAGGCCCAGAAGTAAAATAATCTGACGGACTCGATTCATAGCTCAGTGATCTCCGCATCAATGCTTGATGACAGTGATAAGCAAGCCCTAGCCCAACTAAATATAATTTTAAAACAATGCGATAGGTTGTCTTTCCTTCACAAACGTAAACTTATTCGACACTCATTTGGTCAGTCGCCAAAGCCAACAAAGTTCACCAAATCATCGACATCGCGACGTGCGGATACCACATCATTGGCAGAGAAACTTTCGTCCGGAAAGCCCATCGCCACACACGACATGATGATCTGAGCCTCAGGGATCTTGGCATGCTCACGTACAACCGGGGACTGCATGATGCCCTGGCCGTTGATCACTGCACCAAGACCTCGCGACCAGGCCGCGTTAACGAGTGCGTTGGTCACCGCACCGCAATCAAAAATGGCGATATCGTTGTTCTCCAGGTCCTTATCGAAAGTCACGACAATCGAGACGGGAGCATCGAACTGCCGGAAACCACGCAACACCCAGTCCTGACGACGCTCCTTGTCTCCCCAGGCGATACCCATGGAGTCGAACAGCTGCAGCGCAATGTTCTTTTGACGATCTCGATGAACACCTTCATAACGACCATGCTGTCGGATCTCACGCGAAGGAGGTACCCCCTCCATGTTCCGCTCTGTGTTACCTGCCCGTATTCGATCAAGCGGCTCGCCGGTAACCACGTGGAAATGCCAGGGTTGCGTATTCATGGATGAGGGTGATCTGCCCGCCATCTGTACTATTTCCCGGATCAGTGACTTCGGTACCGGGTCCTTCTTGTACCCTCGAATACTGCGTCGTCCCATGACCACTTCATCGTATTCCAATGTTTTTCTCCTTCTTGTTATTTGCGCTATTCGTTGGGGTTTTCAGGTCTTGCAGGTGCTGACACCCCGCGCAAGCGATAGATCGCGCGTTGTTCAATTCGACACAAGGCGTCGTCATTCGCTTCATCAAACAGATTGACCTCAATGTCAGCAAACAAGTGGTCCTTCTTCTCAAAAGTATCAATCACCGACATTTCTGCAATGACGACCGTCCCTTTCTGCACCGCACGGAAATTCTGTGATGTGGTCTCCAGGTGGACCCATGGGTTCATGTGCGCGTTCGCAGCAAAGATCCAATTGGCGGTACCCAAAAGAAACGACATATGGGCGTACCCCCCCTGGCTGAGCAAAAACGGCACGCGGGAAACATCCTGAACATAACTGTCCGTCGCCAGCCAGTGATAGCGAAACGCAAAGCAACCTTCTGATTTCAGCTCCGAAAAGCGTTCGGGGCTCGCGACAGCACCGATGTGGTCAACCGCTGCCAGCGTGTCTCCTCGTCGCACCGGTGCAATCTCTGCATGCTTCGCGAGCGCGACCTCTGCATGTGCGCTGATGGTGCCATCAGGTCGTCGCAGGACGGCGTCGTAATCTCGATCTGACGCCGTGGTGATCTCAACTGCGAACATCTCACCATCATACACCGGCGAGTTCACGCGAACGTGCGCGCGCCCCCGGTTCAGCCAGTCCAGTCCCCAAGCGCTGACGGCAGGTTGCACAAGGTACGCCGATATCGTGACACCAGGAACCAGACCGCCCTGGAAACCGAACTCCCGTGCGACTTCGTCACCGTGAATCTGGTTTCTGGAGTCAGGTGCTGTGTTTAGGGCGATACCCTGCCAAGCATCAATCATAGAGGCTGCCCGTTGTGGAAAACCGCATTGTTAGCATCTGTCTCATCAAAAGCAATCACACTTGTCGAAAATCATCTTTGACCTGACTTAGTGTATGAATATACTAATTCACTAGTTCACTAACGGATCTCTGATGCCTCAACGCAAGGACCTTCGATTCCAGGTGATTCCCAGCTCTGCAACCCCTGTCTTCAGGCAAGTACACGAACAGGTCATTCGTCTGATCGCCAGTGGCGAACTTCGATCCGGGGACATCGTTCACGGTGGATGAGATAGAAGAACGTATCGCGGCCCAGGATTCCTGGTCATTCAAGGAATGCCTTGCGCTCGCTGCCGAATTTGGCGTGAAGACTCGCATGGTAATCCTGATGGTGCACAGCCATGGAAAGACCTACATCGATCGTGAGGAAACCCCGCGAGACGACCTCGACCCTATTGATAGGTAAGACCCTCGTCTATCCGACCATAGCAATCTGAATCCATCACGTTATGACCAAGCTTTGATAGGGTATGTCTGCGAGAGGGGGCAGAAGCTGACACGGCCATTGTCTAAATATCATTTCCTGCAAAGTTGCGCGCTTGGGGTGCTGGCGCTGATCATCTGCAGGTCAATATTTGCGGATGAAACAGCCGAATAGGCGCGGATCAAAGCAGCGCTGGTCAATTTCACTGGACGCCGGCCCAGATTTCCCGAGTCGACAGTCCAGCCATCAGGGGAGATGGCTGTCTTGAAGAGGGCGCATGGGCGAACGCTGCCGAACTTGATATCGGGTGGCAGGACAGGCCACTCGGTGGGTTCCCCGCAAAGGTCACCACGACTGTCTTGATGATGGAGGCTAGTCGATGACTGTATGTTGCATACCGTGCCATCGATCCTGACCCTGATCAGATTCGCGCGTCACTTCGCCCCAGGGATCAGCTGTTCGCCGATAACTATGTGGGTTTTGGCATCGACACCGAGGGTGACGGTACCCGGGTATTCGAGTTCTTCAACAACCCGTTGGGCGTCCAGGGCGATGCGATTGCCACGCTGGAACTTGGCGAGAAGTTTTCATTCGACGCAATCTGGGAATCGAAAGGCACCATCACAGACGATGGCTTCATTGTCGAAGTCGCGGTGCCACTCTCGCAGATTCGTTTCACTCAAAAGGATGGCCCCCAGAACTGGAAAATATTCCTGACGCAAACATATCCCCGTGACCGCCGATACCAGGCTTTCGGACATCCGATTGATCGCGACAAGGCTTGTTGGACCTGCCAGTTTCAGCCCGTGACAGGGTTTGTCGGTGCGAAACCTGGCGAACGATTTCAGTTCATTCCCTCGCTGACAGCCAACCGGCGTGAAACCTAGACGCCATTGACCCCTGGCAGCGCCGTCGATACATCGGAAGAAGTCTTTGATCTGAGGATCGACGATTTCAGTTTGGGGATCACACCCAACATGACCATCAACCCGGATTTCTCGCAGATTGAAGCAGATGTGCCCCAGTCCACTGTCAACACACGCTTTGCCCTCTTCTTGCCTGAACGACGCCCATTCTTTCTTGCGGGACGTGATGTCTTCACGACGCAGATGAATCTCGTCAACCCGCGCAACATCACAGAACCGGACGTGGGCGTGAAACTGACGGGTAAGTCTGGTGGCCATGTGTACGGACTCATGGGAGCCCGGGACAGCGTCACCAACATCGTGGTTTCTGGTAGCCAGGGTTCTTTCATTGAGCAACTTGAGGTAGACAACACGGCTACCATCGGACGTTATCGCTATGACTTCGGAGACGCTGCCCATGTAGGCGTTCTTCTTACCGACTGTCGTACGGATGACTACAGCAACGACGTGGTGTCCGTTGACGGACGTTACCGCGACACTCAAAACGCGAGTCTCTCTGCCCAGTTTGCCTCGTCAGATACCCGGATACCGGCAACGCTGATCGCCAGGGGCCAGTCAGCGACATCTGACGATAGTGCGTACCGCATTCGATATGGCCATTTCGGACCTCGTTGGGGATTCGGTGCGACTCACCAGGTACTCGGCGCCGACTTGCGCGCAGACGCAGGATTTGTTGCCTAGGTGTATTTCGAATCCAACAACGTGAATCTGAACCGATTCTGCGCTGGTAAGCAGGACGGGTTCATCAATCGATTCAGTATGGGGGTCTCTTATTTTGACACCCACGAACACTCCATTGGAGACCTGCTGAACAAAGGTGCCAGTCTGTCGATCAGCATTTTCCTGCCAGGTGTATCGTCAGTTGGACTGTCACTCAATCAGACTGAGCAGGTCTTCGGTCGGCAGACCTACGATCTCACACAGACCGCAGTCTCAGTTAGTAAACGCGCGATTGATGGCCTCAACTATTTTGGCAACATCCTGTGGGCCGACCAGATCGATTTTGCCAACAACAGATTGGGAGACGCCCTCATCGTGTCCCCGAATCTTGAATACGCCATCAACCAGCACATGCTCGTCAGACTGGGCCACACCTATAACAACCTTGATGTCCCTGAAGGGAACCTCTCCAGGGTGAACCTGACCGATCTGCGATTCTCTTACCAGTTCAATCCGAAGAGTTCGCTCCGTCTGATCCTGATCCACAACTATGTGACACGTTCACCAGAGCGCTACGCTTTCCCCATTTATCGTACGTCCAAGAGCACCGATGCTCAGTTGCTCTACGCCTATGAGCTGAACGGCCAGTCACAGCTGTTTGCGGGTTACTCGACTTCGTCCATCGACAACGATCAGCTCGCAGGTCTGGAAAAGACCGCGGATACCATCTTCGTCAAGCTCTCATACGCGTGGCGAATGCAGAGAGCTCCGTTGCCATGTGACGACAGACGCTAGGGAGCCGTTGAGTGAACTGGATTAGTCATCCACATCGCGCAAAACGAACACTGTGAGAAGATAGGCAGCACACAAGATATCGAAGGTGATTGATCAGTGCAGATTGACTGGGATCTCTTTGGCAGGGAGTGCGACCTTGCCATCACGTCGACACACCAAATCGGCGAGGGCTGGGACGCCGTGGTTTTCCGCACGGATCGTGATGACATCGTGAAAATTGGCAAGCGCGAAAGCAGCACGGGATTGTTGGTGACAGAATCCCTCGTTCTGGATCTGATTCGTGATCAGTTGCCTGCCCGTACCCCACGATTGGTCGCGGCGCCTGATCCAGCGGAAGCGTGGCCATTTGGCTATATCGTACAGAGTCTTATCTCCGGAACACCCTTACACGAGATCGAAACGGGAGACGTTACGGACCTTGCCACCCAGTTGGGAGCCACATTGCGCCAACTCCATGGGCTGGACGTCAACCGGGCGATGCGAACTGACCTTCCGCTGCACGATCGCCGTGAATGGGCCAGCGAGTTTGGCGCAGCTGCACTGCGCAAGGTCGCGGAGCGACTGGGTACCGAAATGGGCACGCGCGTCGCCAACGAGGCAACCCGTATCCTGCGGACATCAAGCTACTACGACGTTGAGCCAGTCCTAATCCACAACGACCTCCACCTGGAGCACATCCTGATCGAAGGGGGTCAGCCGATTGGCATCATAGACTGGGGAGACGCCGGACTCGGTGATCCCGACGTTGATTTTCTCTACCTGTATTGGTTGATGGGCTGGGACTTCGTCGAGACATGCGCGGGTGCCTACGGTCATCACGACCTGAATGCGTTGCAGACCAAACTCCATGACCTGCTCCTGCTATTGGCGCTGTTTCTGATCTTCTTTGCCAACGAATACGGGCCCAGCGATGAAGAAGAGGCCGGCTGGGAAATTCTGGCTGACTGGATCAGTCCACCAATATGAGTGAGACCCTGTAGCCACCATCGGGAGAACGCCTGAATGCGCTCGATGCGGTCCGAGCTATTGCACTACTGTTAGGCGTGGTGCTTCATACAGGTATGGGATTTGTGCCCGGCCTCTCGCAGGCGATGATCGCCGACAACAACCCCAGCGAAGCCATCGGGTATACAGTTTATGCGATTCATGTCTTCCGCATGACGACGTTTTTCATCTTGGCTGTATTTTTCGCGCGCCTGTTGCTTGAAAGACGCAACCTTCGAGCGTTCGCTTCGAACGGATCGGTCTGCCACTGCTTGCCGCGTGGCCCATAATGTTGATTGCCCTGCTACCGGCGATGTTCATCGCGCTGGAGACAACCGGTGGGATGGATCCCCGGAACATGTTCCCGGAACTGGGACCACCCCTGTGGATTCACCTATGATTCCTCTGGGTATTGCTCTGGTTGTATCCCATCGTCATCGGTTGCCGATACGTCCTGCTGCAGCTCGTGCCCTCAATCCCTGCCGGGTGCGATACGGGTTTCTCCTGGCTGATGGGGTTTCCCCTGCATGCGCTCGTCCTGTCACTCCCGATTGTCGCGATTCTCCCACCGTGGCGATGGTGGTGGGGCATTCCCACACCGCATGACCTGGCGCGAGATCCACATGCGTCTGCGATCTATGGATACGTATTTGTCCTGGGCTGGCTGGTTCATCGACAACTGGAACTACTGCAGGACCTCAGGCGGTACTGGCGGGTCAACCTTGGAATCGGCACGCGGGCCACCATTTTCTCGCTGTATCTTACGGATTGGAAGAACGCGATCCTGGCGTCTCGGTCATGTCACTGTCACTTGCCGCCATCGGCATAGGTATGGCGTTTCTCTCTAACGTAATGCCTCTGGTGCGTTACTTTTCATACGCATCCTACTGGACCTATATCATGCATATCCCTACCGTCGTCTGTCTGCAGGTGTGGTTACTCGACGTAACCCTGCACTGGAGCATGAAGTTCACGTTCATCATGATGGCGACGAAGGCACTATCGCTTCTGGTCTACGATCTGTGGATAGACCCGGGAAAATTGAGGTGCTTTTGAGCGGGCGCCGGGCATCGTCCGTGTTGCGGACCAGGAATCTTCCTCCCGAAACGCCGTGATCAGCTCAACCACATGGTCGGAAAAGTCATCGCCCCCGGTATTGGTGATGATGTGCTCAAAGTACAACGCACCCAGCCCATGGCTGAATTTCCTCCGTATATTGTTGTCCATACGCTGACGCTCATCGTCGTCGAACGTTCCCCGCCATAATGCTTCATAGTGTCGAAACTGTGCCATGGACCAAAACATGATGCGCATCGCTTCCTCGTTGGAGAGCCCACGTTCCTGAAACGCCCTGGAGAACCCCCACTGAAAATCCCCTTCGCCCCTGGTCATCGCTGGCACAATGTAATCAGACTCGGCAGCCATCAGGAACAACTCCAACGAGCGATTGGCTCGATGATCGCGGGCTTGTCGCAATGCAATGTCCTTGGTCTGCTTCAGCTGCACCGCGAGATAGATGAGCGTCACCAGCACGGCGATGGACGACACAAACTCACCCAACGCTCCAGGTCAGCAATGCTCATGGCCTATTCCTCTGTGGGTCCTGTGTGAGTCCAGAGAGTCCTGAGCGAGGTCAGTCAACTCAAGACGGCCGCCTTTCAGGATCGTAATAGGGTGTCCGCCGGGACTTGTCCGCGTCCAGCATGGTCAGTCGTTCCATGAACCGGCGATGCGGCCAGAAATCGCCACTGGCGGAGTGCAGGACACATCGATTGTCCCACCATGCCATGGATCCAGGTTCCCATTTCACACGGCAGGTGTATTCAAGGCGACCTTCCTGAAGCTTCATCTGGCGCAACAGCTTGGCCTCTTCTCCTTCAGGAACTTCGTGTTCAGGAGCGAAATGTTTCACAAATCCCTGCTGCACATAGAGTGCAGTCTGCCCGGTCTCGGGATGTGTACGTGCAACCGGATGTACCGATTTCGGTGTGACGCCATCCATCTGATGTCCAACGCTACCTATATGTATGGCATTCCAGTGTTCAACCTTTTCCTTGGTCGCTTTAGGTAGCCCCTCCCACATGCCGTAACAATCGCAGAAACACGTATCGCCACCCACCGGCGGAGCTTCACGACACATCAGGATGGATGCCATCGGCGGTCGCACCTGCCAGGTGGCATCCGCGTGCCAGCCGGAAGCAGCGTTGGGCACCGTCTCGTCGGACGGAAGAATCAGCATGTCCGGGATATCCGGGTCCTTGATCTGCTGGTTCATGTCATGCGGTGAGTTAGGCACATGCTCTCGTTCACCAAACGGCGCGCCCACCTCACCAAAGTACTCCACGAAGCGGACCATGTCCTGACGGCTGAGGTGATTCTGGTCACGAAACACCAGTGCCTTGCGTTCCAGCCACAGGTTCCGGATGTAGTCCACCATCCCAGGTTTATCGAGGTCAACCGCCAGATCAATACCATGAATGATCGTGCCGATACTGGGCTGGATCGGCTCAAGCTTCAGCTCAACCCCAGCGACTGTGACGGGTTTGTAGTGGATCGTCCCGAAGTGGCCTTCCACCAGGTCCTGATCCTGCTCACGGATGCCCGCCATCATCTCATTGCGGTCACTGGATCCCGGGTATCGAACAGCGGCCACCGCTCCCAGTGGATCAGAACGCATGGGTGGTTTATTGGCATCCGCGCGTTCGCGTCGGCGAAGGTAGAGCGGATTGTCGATCAGCTGCGGATCTTGGGGTTGTTCAGACATCTTGCGGTTGCTCAGACATGGTGTGGGTCAATGTTCAGACAAAACGTCACCCTACCTTAAACCCGTGTCTTTTGACCGGCAACCATACCCAATCCTGGCGCAGGGCCGCCAGACATTCGGAATAGCCTAAACCGGCCAATGAGGATGATGCTGGTCAATCACGAAAGCATGCTTATGCAACACGGCCTCATGTCTGTGTTCGTGTGAATGTTCCGACCCAGAGCCTTCCTGATGCTGGTGTTCATGGTGGCTATCGTGACCATGCGGATGTTCGTGTTCCATGGGTTCATGTGTGTGGTAAAGCTCAGCAGGGTCGTTGGAACGCCACATCAGAAGCCCTCCAGCCGTCGTGACCACGACAACCGCAGCCACCAAGAGTGCCGTCGCCTCAATACCCCAGGCGATCCCGCAATACCCAACGAGCGGATAGAACAACATCCAGCAAGCGTGGCTCAGTGTAAACTGCGCTGCGAAGTAGGCAGGCCTGTCCTCGGCAGCCGCTGACCGATTGACCACGCGGCCTGTCGGTGTCTGTATCAGGGACAGGCCCATCCCCACCACAAACCACGCTACCATCAAGCCCTGGAAATCCCCGGTCACTGACAGACTGAACATGGCTGGCACACAAAGGATGGCGCCCAGTGCCATCAGTGTTCGTTCAGAAATCCGACGGAGTATCCATGACACCGTCAGGGCTGCGATCATTGAACCGGCACCCGATGCTGCCAGCGCTATTGCTACTGCTGTCGCCCCAAGCTGTATTTCGCCGCGCACAATAACGACGGTGTTGACCACAACCATTGCACTCAGGGCCGCAACACCCAGATAGAGGCACAGCAAACCACGTAAGCGCGGTGTCTTCAGATACGCCATGACGCCAAACCGCGTGTCCGCCCAAACACTATCGGGTGCATTCATATGTTCGATCACGGGCAGACGAGTGGAAGCGACCAAGATCGCAGACGCCAGGAATGCGAGGCCGTTGGTTACGAACAGCAGATCGAAAGACATGAACAGCAATGCAATACCCGCGAGCGCCGGACTGACCAGCGATTCCAGGTCATAGGCGACCCTTGAGTAGGAGAGCGCCTTCGTATAGGAGTCTTCATCCGTAACCACTTCCGGGATTGTTGCCTGGAACACAGGTTTGAACCCGGCTGACAGTGCGCTCAGCAGAAACACAAGCGCAAACACCTGCCATACGGCGTCAACAAAGATGATGCCAATCACACACAACGCTCGCGTCACATCGAGTACCAGCAGCATCTTCTTGCGCGAAAACCGGTGTGCATTACCGCCGACAATCGGCGCTACCAATACATACGCCACCATTTTGACTGCCAGGATCTGGCCGAGGATGAACCCGGCATTTTCACCAGACAGTTCATCGGCAAGCAGCGCCAGCCCCACGGTGGCGAGACCGGAACCAACCAGTGCCACAACCTGTGCAAGAAACAGGGTTCGGAAGGCTGGAATCGTTAGCGGGTTTTGCATATCCGGGTGCATCTCGGGGACAGTGTACCCAATTCTCCGCTATCCCTACGGGTAAGACACACCGCTGGAACGCAACCCAGCCGCGATCGCCCTCTCTCAAACCGAAGCACCCCGGGGGGGTTCTGTCCCCAGATGGCACATTCCGATACCCTACGCCCGGCGGAGCAACTGCTCAAAGGGAGAGGCAATGAGGGTTCTTGAGTTCGGTGACAACAAGGCGGCTAGTTACGCAGGTCGCCTGTTCCAGCAGTACGGGGCGGAGGTTGTCCGTGTGGACCTGCCGTCGAATTCGCTTCCAAACGACAGTGATCTCAGCCTCGATATTTTCCTGCAGACAGGCAAAAGACGCGTTGCGATCGACTACCGGGGGGACCAGGGCCTGGCACTGCTCAGGCGTCTTGCGGGCGAATCGACCATCGTCATCGCGGACTGCCTGCCATCACTCCTGGACGAAATCGATTGGCCGCATTTTCCGGGTGGCATACGGGTCAGCATCACGCCTTTTGGTCTCGACGGTCCATATCGTGACTGGCAGGGATTTGGGCCGATCCTTCAGGCAATGGGCGGCTACACCTACATCATTGGTAACCCCAACAAGGCCCCTCTCTCCATGCCCATGCACTATGCGGAATACCAGGCCGGGCAGTTTGCCTACATGTCCGCACTCGCGAGCTTCGTCTCTGAGACGCCATCTGCGGAGATCGAAGTCAGCATGCTGGAAACGGTGATGACTCTGTCCCAGTGGACCACCATCTACTGGACCATGCAGCAAAAGATCAGGTGCCGGGATGGCAACCGAATGGGCAAGGTCCATCCGGTCAGCCTGTATCGCTGTCGAGACGGTTTCATCTATCTCACGATTGTCCCTACGTTCTGGCGCAACCTCATTGCCATGATAGGACGCGATGATCTGCTCGAGGACGAACGGTTCTCTTCGACCACGGCGCGCCTTGCGAACGCCGATGCACTGGATGACATCCTCAACGAGGTATTCCTGGATTACACCATGGCCGAATGTCTCGAACTCGGACAGCGGAAGTACCGTCTCCCAGTCGGTGCCGCCATGACGCTGGACCAGGTGCTGAATGACGAGCACCTGCGGGCGCGACACTACTGGCAGGACGTTAACGTTCCTGGTCACGGCAATGTCAGGATGCCAGGAGCGGCTTTCAGAAGTGTGCCGGCGACCGCGCAGTCACCGCTTGAATACCAGGGAGCCGACAATGGATAAGCCCCTTGCCGGAATCCGCATTCTCGATCTGACGCACGTCTGGGCCGGCCCCCTGGCCACACGCGTCCTTGGAGACATGGGTGCAGAGATCTTGAAGATCGAGACCGCCACTGCTCGAGGTCTGCGGGACATGCGAATTCCGATACCCGGTATGTACCCTGGCGGGGATCCCAAAGATGAATTCTGGAATCGCGACGGCGAGTTCAACAAGCTGAACCGCAATAAAAAAGGGCTCAGCCTGAATCTCAAGAGTGATGAAGGTAAAGCGATTTTCCTCAGCCTCGTCGCAAAATGTGATGTCGTGATCGAGAACTTCAGCGCATCGGCGATGAACCGCCTCGGCCTGGGCTATGACTCACTAAAAGGCGCCAACCCGCAGATCATCTACGTGGCGATGCCAGGGTTTGGCACGTCCGGTCCAAATTCCGACTTTGTCGCATTCGGGCCCAGTGTCGAACCCATGACCGGGCTTACCGCCATGATGGGTTACAGAGACGATGAGAAATACACGACCGCGATGGGTTTACCCGATCCGATTGCCGGTATCACTGCCGCTGCCGCAGTGGTCACCGCGGTCGCCCAGCGAAAGGAAACCGAGCAGGGTCAGCACATTGATCTGCCCTTGCAGGAAGGCACCATCAACCTGTTGGGTGAGAAGTATGTCGAGGCCCAGTTGACCGGGCACGCCCCGGCCGTGAACGCCAACCGCAGCACCTCGTTTGCTCCCCAAGGTATCTACCCCTGTGCAGGTGAGGATGAGTGGATCGTCATCGCCTGTCCCAACGACGAGACGTGGGGGGCACTCGCCGGGATCGCGGGCATCCACAACAGTGGATTCGAGACTGTTGAAGCACGTCAACAGCATCACGACGCTTTGGATGAACGCATCAGCGCATTCACCAGCGGATGCAGCAAGCTCGAACTGATGGTGCAACTACAGGACGCGGGCGTGCCTGCAGGCGCGGTGCACACCGCGCCAGAGGTACTGTCCGATCCACAGGTTCGCGCTCGGAACTACTTCGTTGAAATGGGCGGTGAACATATCGAACCATCACCCTACCCCGGCACGCCGGTGCGTTTTGATAGACAGCGTGCCACCAGTTGGCAACTGGCACCAAAACTGGGTGAACACAACGAGGAAGTACTGCGGGACCTGCTGGGCCTGAGCAATGCTGAGATCAGCAGACTCGAGGAAGACGGGGTAATTGCGAAACTGCCGCCAACCATTGAAGAAGCCAGAAGGCGATAGACAATCCTCGGATTACTCGGCGCTTTTTTTCGAGCATCAAAACTCTGTATTGACGGGCTAGTGCCGACTCCGGCGACGCAGGTTACGCCCGCTTGGCCGCCTCAATGCGAATAAACTCCGGCAGATAGTCCGACGTACAGTTCGGTGCCACCGGTTCATCGTTGTACAGCCCCACTTTTTCTCCCAGTTTGATGCAACGCGTACGGTGGCTGGTGTCATGCACGCCAATCGAACCTGCGGTAAGGTTCATGGCCCACTGCACCTCCGGATCCTCCTTGGCGAGATTACGCTCCAGCGCATCAAGAAGACTGACGGTGTTGTCCGGGTGCGTCTGCCCAGTCCAGCGCAGCCGTCCCTGGTGATACCAGAACAGACGACGGAGCACAGGCGATTCATAATGCTCCCAGCTTCCAAGCAACGCCTTGGTGTTCTCGTCTTTCATGAGCTGGTTGGCAAGCAGCCACTCCGAAATCCTCGAACATCATCATCGTTTTGTGACATGAGATCGTCAGCCAGTTTGTAGAGCACGTCCTGGGTCAGCTGCTTCTTGTCCATGATCAGCACGGACAGCAATCGGGCCTAAAATTCGCCGGTGTCCCAGAGGGACATCGCCAGATCATGATCCTTCTTGATCTCCTCGGCGATTTTTTTGAGCTCACCCATCATGAGGGTTTCGTGGTGAGGCGCTTCAATAGCTTCTTGGTTTCAGTCGCGTTCATAGTGTCAGTCGCGTTCATGGTGTCAGGTCAGGCAGTGATTGATCTGATGAGAGTATAGCGTCACGCCGCGCATCGGGAACTACGGACCCACTAAGCAGCATGGCACAAGTGTCATTCCAAGCCGGAGGCGCAAGAATCTGCGGCATATGGAACTGCGGTGTCTGAATAATGCAGGACACTGATGGTCAGAAATCCTGACCCTCAACCTCACGTCACCTTCGTTCCTCAGGGCAGGCTCCGCTACGCTCCTCAGGACGACCCAAGTGTCGTTCCGCGCTGTCCTGAAAGCGGACGTGGACAATTAGGTCGAAACCTGTAGTGGATGAGTTGGTGATGTTAGATCTTAAGCAGCGAAAAACCGGCACGATTGTCATCATCAACGGTGAGTCGAGTGCCAGGAAGAGCAGTCTGCTGCGGGCGTTTCTGGATGCGGCTGCCAAACCCTACCTGGACATGGGCCTGGACAGCTTTCTCTTTTCTTTGTCGCAACGACACCTGGGACTACACTGGCCTGAGCTCATGGCCGAGGCTGATCATGCCGGGCCGATGGGACACAGGATAGTCCGTGGAATGCATCGAGCGCTCGCGGCTGAAGGCAGCAACGTGTTTGCCGATCACGTCATGGTCAAGCCATCGCGGGCGACGGACTGCTCGATCGTTCTGGCGACTTTACGCACCTACCTCATCGGCCTGCACTGTCCTGCAGACGTCCTTGAAACACGGGAACGCGAGCGAAAAGACAGAACGCTCGGACATGCATTGAAGCAGCACAAGAAGGTCCACCAGGACCTCATCTACGATCTTACGATCGACAGCTCGACATTGAGTGCCGTTGACTGTGCACATGCGGTCCTCCAGCATATCGATCAGCATGAACCCCATGCGCTCATGGACATGCAACATATGCTGGCCGAAGCGGATTCAGGGAACGGTCCAACCTGAAGACGCCTCTGCGTCAGGACCCGACCAAACCTCCGATACTGCTCACAGCCCACGACATCCTCGATCAGAAGTGGGAATTCGTGACTTCAAGGGGCTTGTAGTTGATACGCCCTCGCTGCAGTCCCGCTAAACATGGCAGTTTTCTCGGACTCACTGAGCCCCGCCTTCGCCGCGATCCGTTTGAACAGGTTCCATAGCGTACGATAGGAAATACACTCCTTGTCCACCGGGAAGTTGCTCTCGAACATACACCGATTCGGGCCAAACGCCCCCATGGCGTAGCTGTAAAACGGATACAGCAACTCACAGTAGGCTTCGGAACCCAGCGGCGCATCCGCCTGGTGCATGTGGTAAGCAGGTTCCCATGGGCCTATCCGCATCTGCGCGCCACCCGTTTTGATCACGGCGTTGGGACATGCAGCAACGGCATCAATGCACCGTCGCCACTCCGCAATATCATCTTCCCCCGCAGTCGGATCAATCTGACCACCGAGGTGGTTAACGATGATGGTCACCTCAGGGAATTTGTTGGCGAGTGCAGCCAGTGTGGGGAGCCGGGCGTAGTCCGGCGACCAGTTGTCATAGCTCAGGTTGTATTTATCGAGTAATGCGAAGCCTTCCAGGAACTGATCATTCAGATCGCTCGGGAAAGCACTACGAATACCCCGGAAGTTCGCTGATGCTGCAAGTTGCGCTTCCACCACGGGTTCTGCCGCGGCTCCTGGACGCAGATCAACGGTACTGAAAATGCCCGTAGAAAGGCGAACATCCCCATACAGACCGGACCGACTCATCGCAGCGACACCATGTACAAAATCTGTCTCGCCCACGCACCGCATTTCCTCGGGACCATCTGCACGATAGAACGCGCCGCACTGGGCAAACACGGTCTGCACGACGTTATGTCCGGACTCATTGATATCGTTTGAAACCTCCTCACACAGGTAGACCTCCTGTCGAAAACTCTCAGGTCGTTTGGGTGCTTTGCGCATGTCCCAGAGGTGATGATGTGGGTCAATAATAGGTAGCTCCGGTTCCAGCACAGGTTCCGGTGACTCCTTTGCGATCCATTGCTCGATATCTGCGTTTTCCGGGTATGACGGCACTAGTGGTCTCCAACGTTGTGTAGGTTTCGCTCGTGTTCAGAGCTGCTTGCTTGTTCAGTCTTGATGGTAGTTCAGTCCTGGACAGATCCAGCGACATCCATGAATCGTTTGATTGCATCTATGTGCTCACTTGGCGCCAGGCCCTGGTTCATGGTGACCACCGCAGCATGGGTGACGCCCTGGTCCTTCAATGACTTCAACTGATCCAGTGCTTTCGCCGGATCGCCACCGACCATGACCTCAATGCCAATGTCCGCTGGATCGCGTCCGGCCTGCTTCGCGGCGGTTTGCATCGTTTGTATCTGGCCAGAAAGTCCCGGATTCATGAATGGGAACCAGCCATCTGCCACGCGACCCACCCGATCGACAACCTGCGGAGCCATGCCACCCAGCCAGATGGGGATGTTCCTGCGCGGCGGTAGAGGATTGAGCCCTGCCTCGGTGATGGTGTGCCACTTGCCGTCGTAGGAAATGACCTCATCAGCCCAGAGCTTACGCATCACGTCGATCTGTTCTTCCGATCGCGCCCCACGATTATGAAAGTCTTCACCCAGCGCTTCATATTCGACCGCGTTCCAACCGGTGCCGATACCCAGACGCAAGCGTCCGAGTGAGAGGACATCAAGACTCGCCGCCTGTTTCGCAACAAGCGCGGTCTGACGTTGCGGCAATATGATGACGGCGGTCACCAGTTCCAGTGTTTTTGTCAGCCCGGCAAGGTACCCAAACAGTACAAATGGCTCGTGGAACATACTTTTGTCGGTATAGGGACCCTGCCAGTCCGGTCGCTTCTCCGTGCTGGCACCCAATACGTGGTCATAGACAATCAGATGGTCGTACCCTGCCGATTCAACGGCAGTCGCGAATGACGCTACGCGATCGGGATCATCTCCGATCTCGGTCTGAGGGAATACTGCACCCAGCTTCATCGTCTCATCCTCTCTTTGACTCGCGGTCACCTGACAATAGCGCGCACAGCGCGCCAACGCATCTTCGATTTGTCAGCCCACGTCGCGGGGCGTGTGTCCTACCTACACCTGCGCTACCCTTAAGCGAACGAGTTCTAAACTTCAAGGTTACCTAATGGCCAACCCTTCTTCGACAGAAAAAGATATGAGGCTGCTCAGTCTACCGATCACCCACCTGATTGCCGCACAGGTGCGCGGCGACGTTACGGCCGTCGAAATCGTGGAATGTTATCTGCGACGTGCAGAACAGATTCATACCGCCACCAACTGTTTTACCTGCTGGGTGCCGGAAGCACTTGAGGAAGCAATCGCAGCGGACCAGTTCCTGCGGGACAACGGCAAAACCCTCGGTTGTCTGCACGGTATTCCATGCACGATCAAGGACCACTACGCCATGAAGGGCCTTCCAGTAACCATGGGGCTCAAAACCCTACGTGATCGCATGAAGGCATCTGGTGGCGCGCATCTCGATTCGGTTGCCGTGCTCGCGTTGCGCGCTGAAGGCGCCATCCCCATTGCGAAAACCAACATGACCCAGCACGGGGATACCTGGGGTGGCGGTAACCCAGCCTACGGTGACACGCTCAACCCATGGAACACTCTGCGTACCCCAGGAGGGTCCAGCAGCGGCGAGGGTGCAGCCGTCGGGAGTTCGGCGTCCGTGTTTGGCATCGGTTCGGACGTGGGCGGCTCGGTGCGCTGTCCGGCAGCCTTCTCCGGTGTCGCCGGTTTGAAACCTACAGCTCAGCGATTTTCATTTGGATGGGGAGATGGCCGAACGATTCTAAACAAACCCGGAGATTACGGCGTCATGGCCACAGGCGGACCACTCGCCAAAACCGTGGACGACCTGGTGCAGGTACTGAAAGCATGCTGGTCACGAACCAGCCCCATGCTTAACATCGATACGCGCGTCCCACGCATTCCCTTTGACGAGCAGACGCTGGCAACGACCGGTCCACTGACCATTGGTTACCATGTCGGTGGTGGCTACACGCACCCGTCACCTTGTCCCTCGACAGTCCGGTGCGTGGAGCGTGCCATCGGCGCCCTGCGGGATGCAGGGCACCACCTGGTGCCGTTTGATCCCAATGAGGTGGTCCCATGGGCCGAGTTACACCCCATTCTGCTCGCAGAGTATGGACACGGTATCCGTCCAGACGCGGACAACAAAGCCAAAGCGCCCAAACAGGAACGCGAAGGTAGCTACAGCAGCAAGAGCACGGATACAGCAATCGATGAGATACACCCGGACCTGGCGGGTATGGCCAAAGCCAGCCGCGGTCCTGGCGGGTTGCTGCCGGTGGCGACCAGTACTGCTGAACATCACGCGATCATCGCACGACGTGATCAGCAGCGTGACATGCTCAGCCGCCACTGGCGGGCTTCGGGACTCGATGTGCTGATCTGCGCCGCCTGGGCATTTCCCGCACCACCGGTTGAGGAGGTCCGGAATCTCGCGCCGGCAGTCTGGACCACACAGGCGTGGAACTATTTTGACGTTCCTGCGGGTGTGGTCCCGGCAGGTCGAGTCACCGACGATGATCTGGGTCAAACCTGGGACATCGAGATGGATCCACCATCGGTCGAGCCCGAACTCAGGGATGCTTGCCTCCGATCACGCGAAGACTCAAGAGGAATGCCGATTGCTCTTCAGATCGTCGGACAGCCCTGGCGCGAAGAGATGGTCCTGCGTGCCATGCTGGAAGTCGAACGAGTCGTCACACCGATCGCGGAAGAGTTGGTCGCAAATCACCACTTGCTCGAACCCGTCGCTCGTCGCTCACCGGCAATGGGGGAAAAACCGCTAGCCGTAAAGCCCAACGATATCGAACCCCTGGCACGTTAATCGGCGAACAAATCGTGTCAGTCGCGATTCCTAGAATACTGACGATTAATAATCTCTCGCAGCACATCAAGATCAACGTCGTCGAGTTTGTTGATATACAGTCACGCGACGGATTTACGGTGTTTCCCGAGCCGCGCATAAAGTTCCTTCGCGCCTTCGAATTTCTCGCCGACATAGAACGTCATGTTGGATTTACGCGGCGAAAAACCGGCAGCTGGCATGATGCCGGATCGACCTCTCTCATAAGTATAGTCGTCCTGGCCAAAACCAATGATCGACGGCCCCCACATGACCGGACGCAGGCCCGTCACCTCTTTGTAGAGGTCCAGCGCAATCAGCGCGTCAGCGCGACGTCGCGGGCTTTCCACGCTGGCAATGAACTCGTCAACCGATGCTGACGTGGGTTTGGTTTTGTTCTCAGCCCTCGACCCAGATTGTAAAACCCCATTTCACTATTGCCTAGCTTTCCGTACACCAATATGGTGACGCTACAGCGCCTATCTGGAACAATCGTCAGCTTCGTGGTCGGCTCTCCCCTCAATCGGTGCTGACTGCCGGTCATACACGGAATCACCTATGAAAACCCTTAAAATACTGGCCGGTGTGGTCGGCCTTCTGATCGTCATCACAGCTGGGCTCATGGTCTCAGGCTACGGCGGCGCACTGTTCTTTATGGCCTTTCACTCATTGAACAAACCCGCAGGGAGTTTTGACCCTGCCATGACCTCTCCGGCACCCGACTACGCCCAACAGGTCAACTGGGCGGCATTACCAACTATGGATGATCCATCCGATCTTGTGCCCGAAGGTGTCGTCACGGTCGAGCAGGGGAATCACCCAACCGACGTTTTTTTTATTCATCCAACCGGCTTTCTCACCTCCGGCAGCTGGACCTCACCGATGGACCCGGATTCAGGGACCGAAGCCAATACACAGTGGATGATGGCGAACCAAGCCAGCGCATTTAATGGCTGCTGCAACGTCTACGCGCCCAGGTATCGAGAATCCAATATCTTCGCCTACTTTGAGCCAGACGAGGGACGCGAGGCAGTCATGGCCTTTGCCTACGACGATGTCCGCAGGGCATTTGAACATTACATTGACCATCACAACCAGGGTCGACCCTTTGTGATCGCAAGCCACAGTCAGGGAACGCATCATTCGATGCGTCTACTAACCGAGGTCATCGATACCACGGAACTGCACGAGCGCATGGTTGCGTCCTATCTGATCGGCTCCATCCTGATTCCAGTATCTCCGGACTGGTTCGACAGCCTTCAGAACATCGCGCCCTGCTCCCGTGCCGATGATCTGCATTGCGTCGTGCACTGGGACACGATGCCAGAGGGGGGACAGCCGATGCAGCGATCCGCGCCTTCATTGTGTACCAACCCGCTGTCATGGCGTGCGGACGAGGAGTTTGCAGAACGCGCGCTCAATGAGGGGGCAGTACTGCCTGTGGGCACATTCCACAAGGCGATGGGTCGTGCCCCTGATGAGGCGGCTCCCCAGGTGTTCGGAACCATTACCGCACCACTCTCTGAGCAAACCAGCGCTCAGTGTCGTGAAGGCAGTCTGTTTGCGGAACGGCAGACGCGACCCGAGTTCACCGCAGTCATCACAGAGATGACCGGCACCTACCACGAACTCGACTACGCACTCTTTTATATGAATATTCGCAACAACGCCCGATTGCGAACGCAGACCTACCTCGAAACTCTGGTCCATGCCGATCCATCGCCAGTCATGTAGGATCAGCGCAAGCGCCGAGCAAACATCGGTCTGCTTCGTGTGGTCAGTCATCCGCCGGAATTGAGCAAACCATGATTCTCGAACAGAAGGAACTCGATACGGACCTCATCAGCGATACCTGTGCGTACGCTGTGCTGGTACCCGAGGAAGGCGGTGAAGGGCTTCCATTCCTGTATCTATTACATGGTGGTGGCGTTTCCCGCAATTTCCTCACCAACCTGCAGCCGCAACTGGAAGGTGCGATCGACGACGGCGTGATCGACCCGCTCTTGATCGCCACGTCCAGCGCAGGTATGTCCTAATACATGGATAGTCATGACGGCAGTGAACAATGGGAAACACTCCTAATGACATCCCTGCGTGCTGACATCAGTCGTCAGACAGGCGCGCACTTAGATCGGTTGCTGGTCAGCGGAATCTCCATGGGTGGCGTCGGTAGTCTCCGGCTCGCGTTTCGCAACCCCTTTGTTGGTGTCGCAAGTCTGGACCCCGGTGTCGAGCCGTTTCTTCGCCTGGGCGATATGCCCACCTGGTACGCCACGACGGTCGACGGCCGTATCGGCGCCAAATTTGGCGACCCGCTCGAAGAGGACTTCTGGACAGCAAACAACCCCTCGAACATCGCAGCCAACGATCCTGATCGACTGATCGCGAGTGGCCTCAAAATCATGCTGGAAGTGGGCACCGACGATGGCCTGTTCGACCACCACAACGCGGAGTTCCTTCATCGAGTGTTGTTCGACCACGGTGTCAAATATGAATATCGAACCGTCCTGGGCGCCAATCACATCGGCGAGTCCATGCCCGGTCGCCTGCCAGGCGCGCTGGCCTTCCTCAACACTGCATTGAATCCTCCTTCCCCTGACACAGCTGCTAATGCTTTCACCACCCAGGTCGCTGCCGGTATGCGAGCCGCTGGGGTTGAACCGCCACCTCTCTGACCCTAGCGCTCCCAGGTACAAAAACACCCATGAAACAATTCCAATCAACCACCCTGCCATCACCCGACAGTGTTCAACTGAGAGCGGGTGGCCGGTTTTTCGATCGCTACCAGGGCAACATTCGGTACCTGCACCATCTGCATGACCATTTCGGCGATTTCATGCGTGGCGCTTTCGCGGAGCGTCGGTACAGTCCGGGCAAGCTGCTTGAACGTGTCTGGGACGGTGAATACGCCGGGAAATGGCTCGATAGCGCAACACGCACAGCAGCAAGCACTCAAGACAAACAATTGCGCCGAAAGGTTGATGCGTTCGCCAAAGAACTACGCGATAACCAGCAACCAGACGGCTTCATGGGGCAACCACTCCCCAACGACCGCGAGTTGAATGGCTGGGAGATCGGCTGGAACGTGTGGAACCAGTGGACAAGCATGATTGGACTGCTGACCCACTATGAAATCCGTGGCGAGAAGGCCTCCCTGGACACGGCAGCACGTATTGGCGACTGGGTAGTGACGTCCCAGAGCCCCATTGACCATGACACCGCCACCTTCCTCACCAACGGTATCGGATTCACCAATGTCGCGGTCATCGGACAGCTGACGCGCCTTCACCGGCTCACAGGCAACGATCGCTATCTGAAGTTCGTCGGTGATGTCATCACCCACTTCAAACCGATCAGAAAGATGCTCACGAGCGGCCAGCCGCATCTCATACACCCATACATGTTATCTGCGGTTCTTACCGGGATTGTCGACTATGCGGTCGCAACCGAAGATGACGAGATGCTATCCACGGTCGTCGCTATCTGGCGAAGCCTCGTCACAGACCACGTATTTCCGACAGGGTCATTGGGCAACCACGAAGATCTGCAGGAGGGCCCCCTCGAAGACCTGCAGGATGACCAACTGCAGGAGACCTGCGCGACCACCGAGTGGATTTTTCTGACACAACGCCTGTACGAAGTCACCGGGTTCCCAGAGTTCATTAGTGCCCTCGAGCGGACCACCTACAATGCGCTGCTAGGCGCCCAGTCCAGTGATGGCATGAAGTGGTGCTACTGGACGCCCTTGCGCTATTCAAAACACTTCTTCCACGGGCCGACACGATGTTGCTTCTGGTCTGGCCCGAGGGGGATCGCTCGACTACCTCAGCTGATCTACGCGATGCAAGACAACCTCGTCACAGTCAATCTGTTTGAATCCAGCAAAGCAACGTTGCACACAGCATCAGGTCCGATGTCCGTCACTCAGCGCAGTCAATTCCCGGAACACGGTCAAAGCACGATTGAGATCAATACCCCACCGGGCTGGCAGGGCGGGCTCCGTGTTCGTATTCCAGACTGGTGCAAAGATTTCTTCATACAGGCCAACCACTTCGATCAGACCAACCAGGGCGAAGTAACGACTAACGGCTACCGATCCTTCGATCTGGAAGGCGGTCAAAGCTACACCTTCAACGTCTCCTTTGAGATTGCGTTTCATCAGGAACTGCTTTCACGCAACGACTACGCGATGCTGCGAGGACCTGAGGTGCTGTCCGTCGACCTTCGCGACAATATCGATACCTGGTTAGGCAGTCAGAACGAGGTAATTTCCATCCCGGATCACGTGACTCTACAGTCCTCTCAGTCTTCTGATCACGACTCACCGTGGTCCGGCATGCAGGAAGCCACTCCCCGCACGCGTTACCGTATCAACCTGAACGACAAACGAATGGCTGACTTACGACCCTACTTCTTGACACCTTACGCAGATGCCGGGAATGACGGTGCAGCATTCAGGACCATCTTTCCCCGGCAAGAGAGCTGAATCAACATTCCCCTGTTTACTGCATCCTCGGCGTCGCCTGCGCAATGGTCCAGCGATAGCCTTCAATGTCTGTCAGCTCGTAGGTTCGAGAGCCATGTGTCATGATCTCTGCATCAATCCTGGCACTGACGACTTGGCACGAGCGTAGTGGGCATCGAGATCATCAAAAAAACCAGGGTGTGTGTCGGTTGTTCGGGAGCCCCCTGACCATCACCAAAGATAACCGGTGACGCGTTACCCACTTGGAACTCTATCCACGTGTGGTCATCATTGGGTTCCTTTTCGCCGGGATTTCACAGGCAGGATCGAGTCCCAGGACACCCCTCAGCCACGGCGCACTAGTAGCAGGCTTTTGATAGTGCAACACTATCGCTAGACGCGAGAGCCAGAGAGGCTCGTCGCCCTCCTCCAACCGACACTTGCACCAGCGATCCAGCCAGACTGGTGTCATCCTCACCCATTACGACATCCCCTGGTCGTGGTCACCGATGATGGTGGCATTCACGGTGACCGTAGTACCGGCGTTATCCTTCGGTTCAAACACCACATCAACCACGACGCTGTCGATGGTACTTTTCCAGGCGACGCGATGACCGGGTTCCCAGATGGTGATTTTACCAAATTCGTGTCCATCTCCAGTTGCGGGATCATGGACTTCAGCAATGCGTCCTCCGACGCAACTTTCCATGTGCATGAAATGCGTCTTCGAGCCGTCATGAAAATTAATCGGTCCCTGAAGCCACCAACAATCCAGTTCTTCGGTAAAGATTTTGAACGCCTTCTCAGGTGGTACACATATATCTACCGATGACGTGATGGTTCTCGATTCCTGCTCCGTGGTTTCGCTCATGGCTCGCGATCTTCTCGTCCTTCGACATTTTTTTGAATGACAACAACTGGGTATCCCAATGGGCCTAGAGCTGATCAAGCCATTCCTGGGCGGGTGTGATCGCTCGATCCTCAAGTTGGAACACTCTCGCCCTCGCATCGTCGGTAGGTCGGGTGTCGGTCGCCAGCGCCACGTCCAGCAGAACCTTTAGGTGTCTGCTCAACCTTGCGGGCGGTACACCGACAGCCTTGGCCAACTCACCCGCCCGATGGGGCCGTGTTCCAAGGAGTTCAACGACGGCGCGACGGGTAGGATCAGCCAACGCGCCGATGACATCGTCCAGAGACGGAGATGTCTGTTGTTGTTGCATGAGTAATCTATCAGCTGAACAGGCGATGGATATCAATATCGCCATTCACAACTGCGCCATGGTTCAGATGGGCCGCAACAAGTGCTCCCAGTGCTGGTGAGGTCTGCAAACCAAATCCTCCCTGTCCTGCCAGCCAGCAGAACCGATCATTTCGTGGATCTCGGCCTACAACCGGACGACGGTCCTCGGCAAACGCACGCAATCCTGCCCAGCTGTGCAGGACACGATCCACCGGCAACGTGGTGACCGATTGCATGCGATCCATCGCGATGGCCACATCCAGTTCCTCTGGTCGAGCATCACAGGGCTCGCTGGGTGTCTCATCCACGGGGCACACCATGAGCCCTGGGGATTCAGGTCTGAAATAGAGCTCCCCGTTCACGGCATGGGTTGCCGGATACTGCGGCGGTTCGCCAAGCGACGGAATAATCACACCCGTCCGGCGCATAGGCTGTCGTTCGACTTCATCCAGGCCCGCCATTTCACCGATCTATCGTGCCCATGAGCCAGCAGCGTTCACGAGTATCGGTGCGGTGAAGACTTCTCCTGCGGTCACCTGCCAATGCGACGTGTGATCAATACCCGTAACGCGCGCATTCGTCCGCACGTCACCATCCCGTGCTCGAATACCACGCTGATATCCCTGAAGCAGTTCGTGTACGTCGATGGATTTCCACGTTGGATCATAGGCGCCACCAACGACCCAATCAGGTCGTAGTACCGGCGTCAGCTCGAGGGCCTGGCGGGCGTCAATCGCCTCGAGGTTCGGGCAAAGTGGCTGCCAGGTTGAGAGTTAGCGTTCGAGAGCGGGCTCGTCGCCACGACCACCAACCGTCAGACCGCCTCGATCATGCAGGAGCGACGATTCCGTGAACCCATCAGTGGGTTGCCTGAAAACCTCACCACTCTTTGCTGTCAGTCTTGCAACGGTTGAATTTTCATACCCCTCGATATAGAGCGCCGCTGACCGCCCAGAGCTGTGATATGCGGGTTGGCTCTCCGCTTCGAGGACAAGGGGACGTTGGCGTCAAAGGACAGGAAATAGCCGGCCGAGAGACCAGTGACACCACCGCCTATGATGATCACATCATGGTGGTTTGACATCGGACGTCAGTCGACTGCGACAACCGCAATCGCTTCCACTTCGAGCAGGATGCCGGGCTGGAACAATGCCTGTACACCAATCAGTGTATTCGCCGGGGGGTGGTCGCGGTCTGTAAAGACCTGGCCAAACCCTGCAAATGCAGCGGCTGCTTTCTCAGGCGAATAGTCCACGATATAGGTCGTCAGCTTAACGACATCGTCGCCGGTTGCACCGGCTGCCTCGAGGCGCGCTTTCAAACCGGTAAACGCTTCCCTGGATTGTTGCTCCAGTCCTTCCGACTGTCCCGTCTGCCCGGAAATATAGATCGTTTTGGTTCCGCCGGATTCAACCGCAACTGCTTGCGAGAATCCCATCGCGCGTTCAACGTCAATATGCTGTTTGTTCATCTCTTGACTCACTTTGCTGGAATTCCGATTCGTTGTGCCAGATGATCGCGAAAGTGTAGCGCAACGTCCTCACCGTCTACATCTTCGACCATCGTCACTGCGCCGTCCTGGTTATCATGGATCTGAATTCGATAGTGTTCAACCCGGTCGACACCCTGACCAGCGCTACCTGACTTGTGAATGCTGATATGTGACATCTCATGCATTTTGAGCGCACGTCGCAACACCGGAATAAACAACACACTACGCTGTATCGAAACGTTACCACGGTGCGGACTCGTATGAAGTTGGTTCAGTGGCAAATAGATACAGGCTACCCCAGCGATCAGGGTCACACCTGCGAATGGCAGCAGGGCAACACCGATCAGCACAGAAAGAAGACCTCCCGCCATTGCCATATCCAGGATGCTGTAACCGGCGAAACCAGAACCAGCTCTAAATAAGTGCCACCACGGTCAGGAACCTGTTGCGGAACGGCGGGTTATGCAGAATCAGCTCGGGACCCTCTTCCTCAACTCTTACCGCACGGTTGAGACTAGCAATATTGAAGTCTCCAGATTCTATTGACGCTGCTACGTCAGCGGACACCTCTTCACGAGCTGCCCTGGCTTTCGCGCTGATATCGTGAACGATAGCGGCTGACTGTTCACCGGATGCAAATACAGGGATATTGTATTGACGTGACAGATCGATGCTTGGCAAAGCTGCAGCCACCAACAGACGCCAGAGGTGGTAATCGTTTTTTTGCAGAATGTCTGCTTTAGACAATCCGGCGGGCACATCAAAACGAAACCGGAGTCGAACACCCTTGATAAGGTTCTCGAACCTCGGTGTTCCCCGCTCTGCCCACTTGATCCGTTCATGACGACGGCGATTCTTGCCACTGCCACGCATGTGGCCATAAACACATTCCAAATGTGACCAACAGTTGTGTGGCGTTGATGGCATCGTCGTAGGCCAGGCGTTTTAAATCCGGAAAACCCCCGATATTGCCGCAATTCCGCCCGGGTATGGATCCATGCGAAACGGCACAGTACCAAACCTGCGTCGCTCCAGTATTTTCCGAATTGCGCGGTACCAAAGGATGAGCGCAACCAACGGAAAGAAAGCGATCAGTAGAATGTAATAGTTTTCCTGCTCAAGCTCTGTGGGAATCTGAGACACACCCGGTATGAGAAGGGCACTCCAGACAACCGCAAGAAACCACGCAACATACACATCATTGCGCCCATCGGAGATGATCTCATCGGTCGCCCAAACTTTGCGGTCCTGCCACTCCGTGCCTCGTTCCTGATTCCGGGTCCCTATATTTGCGTCAACCTGATACGTGATGAGTTACTCCACGAG
>NTKD01000015.1 GCA_002457275.1 OM182 bacterium MED-G24 | reverse complement strand
GATCGAATACGCCACCGTGCTTTGTGACCTCCCAGGAGGTGGCATCATTCGATCCAACTGAGCGACCGTGAAAGGTGTCTATCCAAGAAGAAACGCGTCGATCGATCTTGTCCCCGAGGCCAGGTGTTTCCCGATGATGTATAACCCGAACGCCCTGCACGACGCCGTCGTTCTGCACGCCGACCCAGAGTGTGATGGCGCCGTTGTAGCCGCCCAGCGTCGTGAAACGGTACAAAAAGCCAATGGGCGCGTCATTCGAGAGCACCTTCCAGCTCTGATCGTCAAGAGGAACCAGCGAGAATGTATCGTCCCTTTGCAGCGAACGCGATTGCCAGATTTCACGCTGTTGACGTTCACTGAATCGTTGCTGGTTGTCCGCGATGTTGGTCGATGTCAGTCCGTCCACGATGATCAGAAGAAAACCACACAGCGCTGCGAGACCGGCCATGGTAAGGGTTGCTTGTTTCATGGTGTGACCACCGCAGTGCTTCGCTTTGTGGTCCAGTGATCTATGAGTGGTGTAGCGGCATTCATGAGTAGTATTGCGAAGGCCATCCCGTCCGGATATGCACCCCATGATCGAATGACAACGACCAGAAGACCGACACCGATGCCGAACAGACAGCGTCCCAGTTTGGAGATGGGCGTTGTGACGGGGTCGGTGGTGATAAAGAACGCGGTCAGCATTGTCCCGCCGGAGAACAGGTGGAACAGCGGTGACCCGACAGACTCGCTGCTGCCGCTGTCGTATAGCAGTGCCGTGGCCACTGCCATCGTCAGCAGCATGGCTGTGGGGGTCGACCAGTCAATGCGTCGACGAAGTATGAGAAGGATGCCCCCTGCCAGGAAAAGGAGGTTGATGACTTCCCAGCCGGTCCCTCCGACTGTTCCAAAAGATGCTGATGATGCCCAGACTTCCGAGGTCGTCAGTGTACCTCGGAACTTCATCTGATCCAGTGGTGTTGCCATGGTCACTGCGTCGGGAACGTCTGAGTGGAGTTTGATGGCGATTGTTTCGTTGATGGTGAGTGAGTTGAAGAAGGGGTCACTCGACAACGATGGCCACAGTGTCATTTGTGTTGGGAACGAAAGGATCAACACAGCGTAGCCGACCATCGCCGGGTTGAACGGGTTGTGTCCCAGTCCGCCAAAGAGCTGTTTCCCAAAGATGATTGCGATCGCGACACCGGGCAATAGTAGGGCGAGAGGAATGAGTGGCGAGAGGCACAGCGCCATCAGAATACCGGTCATGACCGCGCTGCCGTCAAGCAGCGTGGCGAGAGTGCGTTTGCGTACTGCAAGAACGGATGCTTCGCAAAGCACGGCGACAACGACGCAGGTGACGAGGTTTGCAAGAACGCCGATGCCAAGGAACCAGACCATCCCGACGATACCTGGTACCAGCGCCGTGTTGACCTCCCACAGCGTGCGTCTGATGGCAGAAGTGCTCACACGTTGTCCCTTGAGCGACGTTCACCACGGGCTCGTGTCAGAAGATCGCCAGGTGAGGGGAGCTTGTCCCCTGTAACGGGTTGGCTTTTTAACGCAAGGCGAGCTTCTCTGGCAGCGTGACGGGATTCGGCATGACGCGCTGATTTTTTACGTTGCCGTTCCAACTGCAGTTGTTCTTTGGCCTGAACGAATATGTTGGTCAGTGGCAGTTCGCTGGGACAGACACGGTCACACAGACGACATTCGATGCAGTCGTCCAGACGTAGCGTCTCCAGGCGATTCATGTCAGACCGATCCCAATAGAGTTGAACAGGCGACAATCCTCTGGGACAGGCCGGAACGCAATCGCCACAGCGCACGCAGTCATCTGCCGCCTTCGCGACGGGAACAATGTTGACAGCAGCGGGTGACTGGACCAGGTCGATGCAGTTCACAGGGCATGGCGGCAGGCAAAGTTCGCAGCCTGTACATTCGCCCTGGATTACCGTGTGTGCTTTCTGCTGTGCACCGACAATCGCATCAACGGGGCAGGCTTCAATACAGAGTGTGCAGCCAATACACTCCGATTCGCGGATGACAGCGCGCACCAGGGGATCTGAAGTTGATACCAGTGGCGCGGGTGGCTGGCCAGTCAGTTTAGCCAACTGTTGGAGCGTTGTTTCGCCACCGGGTGGACAGAGATTGATGGTTGCGTGACCAGCGTGAATAGCCCTAGCGTAGGGACGACAGCCCGGGTAGCCACATTGCGCACATTGAGTCTGTGGCAGCAGCTGGTTGATGGCATCGACCTGGGTGTGTGTGTCGGGTTGCAGTTGTTGTTGTGCCCAGTGGAGTACAATCCCGATCGCGAGCCCCATCACGGTCATCAGCATAGCCGCTTGGAAGGGAAAGGTGGCAATGATTGCTTCGACTGATATCACCCTACATTCCGGTAAAACCCATGAACGCAAGGGATAGTAGACCCGCTGTGATCATGTAGATAGGTGTCCCCTTGAAGGGGATTGGAACGTCTGCCTGTTCTAGGTGTTCCCGCATGGCGGCGAACATGATGAGCACGAGGCCAAAACCAAGACCCGCGCCAGCACCATGGAACAGCGCGTCAAGCAAAGATGTTGCGAGGTTGACGTTCAGGAGGGCCACCGCCAGAACCGCGCAGTTGGTGGTAATGAGTGGAACGTAAACCCCAAGCCCCTGGTGCAGGCGAGGCTGCGACGCCCTCATGACGATCTCTGCAAACTGGACGACGGCTGCAATGACCACGATAAACAGAATGATTCGCAGGAATTCGAGTCCGAGTGGCACTAGGAACCAGATGTCCAGAAGGTAGCTCAGACAGCTTGCGAGGGTCATGACAAACAGCGTGGCAGCAGCCATTCCCAAGGCACTGTCCAGCCGGTTGCTGGCACCCATGAATGGACACAGGCCAAGAAATTGCACCATGACAAAGTTGTTTACGAAAACTGCCGTCAACAGAATGGTGATGGGGTCAGGCAATGTAAGACTCCGTCACATCTGCTCGACTATTTAACTTCCATGCCCGGTTCAGCACCGCTGTCGGGGGAAAGCAGAAACAGATCCTTGCCACCCGGTCCGGCGGCCAGCACCATGCCCTCGGACACGCCAAAACGCATCTTTCGGGGTGCCAGATTCGCGACCATTACGGTCAGGCGTCCAGCAAGGTCCTCAGGCTGATAGGCTGCCTTGATACCCGCGAAGACCTGTCGTTGGCCAGCGCCGAGGTCCAGGGTGAGTCGAAGCAGTTTATCTGCGCCGTCCACGTGCTCCGCGGCAACGATTTTGGCAACGCGGAGATCAACCTTTGCGAAGTCATCAAACTCGATCGTGTCAACGTCTTCGTCTTTGACCGGCGAATCGGCCACGTGCATCTCCTTGGCGGGTGACTTGCCGGCGCTGATCATGGCGTCAACGTCTTTCTGCTCGATACGCGACATCAACGGCTTGAATTTGTTGATCTTGTGGTCGACAAGCAGATGATCTAGGTCCGACCACGATAGTGGTGGAACGTTGAGAAAAGTCTCTGACTTCTCCGCCAGGGATGGAAGTATCGGCTTCAGAAAAATCACCAGGATGCGAAACGCATTGATGCCGTCGGTGCACACGGACAGCACGTCTGCTTCTTTGCCTTCTTCTTTCGCCATCTGCCACGGCGCGGCATCAGCGATAAACTGGTTGGCCTGATCGGCCATGGCCATGATCTGGCGGATGGCCTTGCCGACGTTGCCGGCCTCATAGGCTTCTGCGATGACATTCGCCTGCGAAACGAAACCGGTGTTCAAAGGATTGTCACAGGTGGGCGCGAGGTGTCCACCCTGCTTTTTGACGAAACCCGCGCAGCGGCTGGCGATGTTGACGACTTTGCCTACTAGATCAGAGTTGACACGTTGTACGAAGTCCTCAAGGTTCATGTCCAGGTCATCGATGGAGTCAGAGAGTTTGGTCGCAAAATAGTAGCGCAGGTATTCGGGTGCGAGATGATCCAGGTAGGTGCGGGCGTTGATGAACGTTCCTCTCGACTTGGACATTTTCTGACCATCCACCGTGATGAAGCCATGCGCATGGACGCGGGTTGGCGTGCGAAAGCCCGCAGTCTTCAGCATCGCGGGCCAGAACAACGCGTGGAAGTTGATGATGTCTTTTCCAATGAAGTGATGAACTTCACAGGTGGAGTCGGGTTGCCACCACGCATCAAAGTCCAGGCCGACTTGGTCGCAGTAGTTTTTGAAGCTAGCCATATAGCCGATTGGTGCATCCAGCCAGACATAGAAAAACTTGTTCTCTTCACCCGGGATTTCAAACCCGAAATAGGGCGCATCACGGCTGATGTCCCAGTCCTGCAACCCTTCATCAAGCCATTCCGCAAGTTTGTTGGCGACTTGGTCATGCAGCGTGCCGCTGCGGGTCCATGACTGCAGGAAGCTGTTGAACTCTGAGAGCGCGAAAAAGAAGTGTGTTGAGGTGCGGAGTTCCGGGACCGCGCCGGAAATCTTCGATACCGGGTTGATCAGATCGGTGGCATCGTAGGTTGCACCACAGACCTCGCAGTTATCACCATACTGGCCTTCTGACTTGCACCTGGGGCAGCCACCGACAATGAAGCGGTCCGCCAGGAAAATCGTACGTTCAGGATCGTAAAGCTGTTCAACTTCCCGGGTGCGAATCTTGTCGGCGTCTTTCAGGCGTTCATAGATCAGCGATGAGAACTCACGATTCTCCTCTGAGTGCGTGGAGTAGTAGTTATCATGACTGATCAGGAAGTCCTTGAAGTCCCGTTCATGTTCGAGCCGTACCTCATCGATAAGCGCTTCCGGGGTTGTGTCTAGTTCTTCAGCACGCAACATGGTCGCGGCGCCATGGGTGTCATCTGCACAGATGTAGACGCACTCATGGCCCCGCATTCGTTGAAACCGCACCCAGATGTCTGTCTGGATATGTTCCAGCAGGTGTCCCAGATGAATAGACCCATTGGCGTTTGGCAAGGCGCTCGTGACGAGAATACGGCGCAAACCGAGACTATTGGAGGTTTCTGACATACGATCTGACATAGGAAAGGGTGCGCCGTTGAATGAACCGAGGGAGTCACTGGTGGGAAAACGTGAGAGGGGTAAATATACTGCATTGGGTTGCGGACTGGGAGTGTCGCGCGCACTCGCCTGCACGCTTCCGCAAACCACCCGGTTGATATGAGGTTCAGATGGATAAGGTAGAGGTCCCTGGGGTCCGCCGTGTTGTGGCAGTCGCGTCGGGAAAAGGCGGTGTGGGTAAGTCCACGGTTGCTTCAAACATCGCTCTGGCGCTGGCGCGTCAGGGAATTCGTGCAGGCCTGTTAGACGCGGACATCTATGGCCCGAGCCAGGGAATGATGATGGGTGTGCCGGAGGGGACACGTCCCGAGGTGTCTGACAACCTGCTCAAGCCGGTGGTGGCCCATGACGTTCAGGTGATGTCCATGAGTTTTGTCACCTCAGAGAAGACCCCGGCGGTTTGGCGTGGGCCCATGGCCAGCGGTGCCATGCAGCAGCTCATGTTGCAGACAGCGTGGGAAGACGTGGATACATTGATTGTGGATATGCCGCCCGGGACTGGCGATATTCAGCTGACGTTGGTGCAAAAGGCAGCCGTTGACGGCGTGATGGTGGTGACGACGCCACAGGACATTGCGCTCCTCGATGCGCGCAAGGCCATTGAAATGTTCACAAAGGTGAACGTGCCAATCCTGGGTGTTGTTGAGAACATGAGCCTGCATGTCTGCAGTGAATGTGGTTACGAGGAACCCATCTTTGGTCATGGGGGTGGGCAAGCCGTTGCACAGGAATATGGCACGACGATCCTGGGGCAGTTGCCGCTGGCGATGACTATCCGAGAACAATCGGACGGTGGTGAACCAACAGTGGTTGATGATCCCGAGGGCGTGATAGCACAGCAGTTTGGGGAGATTGCCAGCCGTATGCTTGAGCAGATGGAGGTCACACAACAGGTGAAGCTTCCCGATATCACCATCAGTGATGATTAGGAAGACGTGCAAGAGCCAAGATCAACGCACATCCAATGAACACGATGGTGCAGGAGAATAGGAAAATCGATGAGTATCAAATCGGATCGATGGATTCGCAGAATGGTGGAATCACACCATATGATCTCGCCCTATGAGCCTGGGCAGGTGAAGGAATCCGAGGGTCGTCGGTTGATTTCCTACGGCACCTCCAGTTATGGCTACGATGTGCGGTGTGCCGACGAGTTCAAGGTTTTCACCAATATCCATTCCGCTACGGTTGATCCGAAGGCGTTTGACGAAAACAGTTTTGTTGACGTCAAAGGCGACGTCTGCGTGATTCCGCCCAACTCGTTCGCACTGGCACGCACCATTGAGTATTTCAGGATTCCACGGACTGTCCTGACAGTCTGTCTTGGTAAATCCACCTATGCGAGGTGTGGGATCATCGTCAATGTGACACCCCTCGAGCCAGAGTGGGAGGGCCATGTAACGCTGGAATTCTCAAATACAACCACGCTTCCTGCCAAGATCTACGCGAACGAGGGGGTTGCCCAGATGTTGTTTTTTGAGTCGGACGAACCTTGTGAGGTGTCCTATCTTGACCGTGGCGGCAAGTACCAGGGACAACGGGGGGTAACTCTTCCCCGTGCATAGGCAATGCCGGGCGAGACGATCAGCGCTCCAGGCCCTTGAGATAGAGTTCAAACCCGCTGCCGTCCGGTTCAATCTGTTGGAGCTGAACCAGCAGAAAGTCGTGTTCTGGTGACAGCCAGAAGGTCGTTTCTCGTGCACTGTTCTCGCGGACGCGAGCAGTTTTGATCGTCATCAATGGACCAATCGGTGTGTCGATTTCCTCCGTTCCGATCACTCGGAACCGATAGTGTTTTGGCTGGGTGCCGTCAATCACCGTGTAGTTCATCTCTGGCCACGGTCGTCCTTCGGCCGCTGCATCAGACAGGTCCCGCTTCATCTGGAGTTGATACAGAAGCTTGTCGTACGCACCGTCCGGCAGCGTTGTCGTCACGCCATTCTCGTGTGTGATTTGAGCGTTCTGTTTGTCGAACCGTTGTGACACGGTCTTGTTCCTGCCCAGACCCCGGCGCTGATACAGATAGGAAAGGGGGCTGATGCGGCCATTCTGAACGTGGAATCGTGTTTCTTCACTGACCGAGATGAACATCGCGCTCGCTTCGGTCGTTAGACGAAAGCTCCCATCAGGTTCATGGATAAGCTCCCGGACGCCGTTCGCACGGATGGGCAGGCCCCTGTAGTTGGCGCGGTAGGTGGCGCGAAACCTTTCGAGGGGCGGGTGGGTGACCGAATTCCCTGAATCCGCCGTGAGAATGTCGGGGCCCGTATCAGCAACCCGGGTGACCGGGAGCGGCGAGACCTGCATGACTGATGTCACAGGCTCCTGGAACATCTCGCCTGTCGGTAGCTGACAACCCAGCGCAAATGCAGGCATGAACAGGGACAACGCAAAGGCTTTGCGCCATAGGCTTGCGAACCTGGCTATCGGCAGACACTGACTGTATTCCTCTGATACCGGTCGGAGTCTCATTTCTTGTAAATCCTGTATGAGTCCGTAACAATCCTGTCACAGCCAGTCTGACTGCTGGCTGAATATGAGAGGCCTGAACGTGCAGACCTTTGACACGCAATCCGGCGTGCATATCGCCCTCCCGCTCGTGGCTCATGATTGTACGAGCACATGTGGCTATACGAGTAGTCTCTAACAGAAATAGTGTCGAAAATGGATATCAGACACCCAATAGTCCGCTTGGTTGCCACCATCTGTGCATTGATCTGCTCATGCGCGGCTTCCGGTTTACTGGTGGAGGATCTTTACCAGGCCGAGGTGCTGGTATCCGATCAGAGCGAGTCGGCCTTGAAAAATGGCGTTGCTTCGGGTTTACAGCAGGTGTTGACTCGGGTTTCAGGTGACACCGGGGTTGCGCGTCATCAATCGGTGATCTCAGCGATGAGGAATCCGGATCGATATTATGATGAACATCACTACCAAACGACGAATCGACAGCTGGTGGTGTCGGGTGAACTGGCAAATGCGAAACTCCTGACGATCCGGTTCGAACCCAACGCGGTGTCGCGGTTGCTCCGTGAGGCAGGATTTTCTGTCTGGGGGAGCGAGCGCCCGGGCATCATGATGTGGGTCGCACAGGCTGAGGAGGATGGTCAACGCCGAATGCTGGGGGAGAGTGACCCTGATGTGTTGGCAGCCGCGTTCCAGGTTCGGGCAAGAGAACGTGGTCTGCCACTTCTCTGGCCACTCATGGATCTGGAAGATACAGGCCAAGTCTCGACGGCCCAGATCTGGGGACAGTTTCTCGGGACGGTCGAGACTGCCTCGGTCCGTTATCGTCCGGACTGTATCCTGACTGGTCGCGTTCAGAAACAGGGTGGCCGCTGGGTGGGCCGCTGGTCTTTTAGACTGGATGATCGATGGCAGAATTTTGATACGGTCGGATTTGATGCGGATGAAATGGTCGTGTCAGTGATGGATCGTCTCACTGCACAGTTGGCTCAGCTCTACGCCATTGACGCCTCCCGGGGTGACATCACGGTCACTGTGGAAGCTGTGGATTCACTTGAAGCGTACGCTGCGGTCGGACGCTACCTCAGTGGTTTGACCCCGATACTTGATGTCGTGGTCAATACCGTTGAAGGGGATGAGGTGTCGTACCAGATCAGCATGGAGGGCCAGCCCGATCAGTTGAAGGAACTGATTGATCTGGATGAGGCCATGGTGGTGGTGCCCACAGGCCGCCGCAATCAGCTTCGCTTTCGCTGGATCCAGTAGGTGAGGAACAGGAGGGTCTGATGACCAGCCAAAGGACATTCTGGCTTGGTACCCTTGCGCTTGCGCTGGTACTGATCTATTTGCTGAAACCCATACTCATGCCGTTTCTGGTGGCGATGATTCTCGCTTACCTGGGGGACCCCCTGGTAGATCGGCTGGAGTCTTTCAAGATCAATCGTACGCTCGCGGTTATGCTGGTGTTCTTCGGGTTTGGCCTGGTTGTTGTTCTAAGTGTCCTCGTGTTGGTGCCGTTGGTGGTACGCGAACTTGTCGCTCTGATCCGCGGAGTCCCCGAGTTCATCATCTGGCTACAGGAGACTGCGAGCCCACTGCTCGTGAGTTATTTCGGCATTGATCCGTTTGATATCCGCTTGGACGCACTGCGGACCCAGGTACTGGCCAACTGGCAGCAGACAGGCGATGTGGTCACGCTGGTACTGGCGGAGGTGACCAAGTCGTCTCTCGCGTTGGTGACCTGGATTGCAAACCTGATTCTGATTCCTGTGGTCGGCTTCTACCTCATGAGAGATTGGGACAATCTGGTGGCGGCAGTTGCAGATCTGGTTCCGAGGGATATCGAGGGGATCGTAACGACGCTAACCCGTGAGTGTGATGAGGTGCTAAGCGCGTTCCTACGTGGTCAGTTGCTGGTAATGCTTATTCTGGGCTGTATCTATGCCATCGGTCTCTATGTGGTTGGTCTGGAGCTGGCGATTGTCATTGGCCTTCTGGCGGGGCTGGCCAGCATCGTTCCGTACCTGGGGGTCATTGTCGGGATTCTGGCCGCAGGACTCGCAGCCTTGTTTCAGTTTCAGGATCTGACATTCGTGGCCTACGTGGGCGTTGTTTTCGCGATCGGTCAGATCCTCGAGGGCTTTGTCCTGACGCCGTTGTTTGTTGGTGACAGGATCGGTCTGCATCCCGTCGCGGTCATTTTTGCGATTCTTGCTGGCGGTCAGCTCTTTGGTTTTGTGGGTGTTTTACTGGCGCTGCCGATTGCTGCGGTGATCATGGTTTTTGTTCGACACGCGCATGAGCGCTATAAGGATAGCGACCTGTATACAGTGCCGGATACTGGTGATCTGCCTGAGGAAGGGTCGGCTGCACAGCACGTCCCAGGTGACCAGAAAAGCTGATGGTGAGGCAAGTCACGTCACAGCTCCTGCTGGATCTCGAACTTCGACCGGACGCCACGTTCGCCAACTTTCTAGGAGAGGTGCCTCGAGAACTGAGGGTTGAGACACCCTGGGCCTACTGTTGGGGCCCGCTCGGGACCGGCCGGTCGCATCTTCTCCAGGCTTTCTGCCACGCATGGCAGGCCGACCATCGACAGGTGATGTATCTGCCCAGTCCCGCACGAACCTCACCCGAGATGCTCGACAACCTTCATCAATATGAACTGTTGTGCATCGATGAAGCGGATGACGTGCTTCAGGATGAAGCCTGGCAAGCTCCGTTGTTCCATCTGTTCAATAGCCTGAAGGACAATGGTCACGCGTTGTTGATGTCTGGACTGACACATCCTCTCGAATTGCATGTGCCACTTGCAGATCTGCGCTCTCGTTTTCGAGCGATGTCACACGTTGAGTCCAGCGAGCTGGACCAGGCCGGGAAAACCAGATTGCTACAGCAACGTGCATCCCGACATGGGTTTCAGTTGTCCGAACAGGTCGTGGACTATGTGATGAATCGATGTGCGCGGGACCAGCAAACGCTGCTGCGTGTGCTGGATGGTCTGGCACATGAATCGTTGCGGCAGCAACGCAGGGTCACCATTCCGTTGGTGCGTGAGATGCTGAATCTGTGAAACACGTGCTGTTCACAGGGGGCGGGTCAGCGGGACACGTCACACCCAACATTGCACTGATGGAACAGCTGACCGCTCGACGCTGGCGCGTCAGTTACGTGGGATCGTATGGGGGCATTGAACGAACCCTCGTAGAAGCAGCGCAGGTTGTCTATTCGCCGATCGCGACGGGAAAACTTCGCCGTTACTGGTCCTGGCAGAACTTCGTTGACCCGATCCTGATGGTATGGGGATGTGTGCAGGCCATGGTGATCTGCCTGACAGAACGACCAGACGTGGTGTTTTCCAAAGGTGGTTTTGTCGCAGTACCCGTCGTATTTGCTGCCTGGATATGCAGAATCCCCGTGGTGTGCCATGAGTCAGATGTCACACCGGGTCTGGCGACACGCCTGTGTGCGCCCATTGCAAAGACTGTCTGCATCAATTTTGAAGAGACCCGTCGGTTCATCGATGCTCGCAAGGCGCTGTTGACGGGCACTCCGCTTCGGCGAGCGTTGCTGGAGGGGGACCGGCAACGCGGACTGAACTGGCTGGGATTTTCATCAGATCAACCCGTGTTGCTGGTGTTCTGCGGTAGTCTGGGTGCGGCGACGATCAATGATGTCGTCCGTCAGGCGCTGCCGAAGCTGATCGCACAGATGCAGGTCGTTCATGTGGTTGGTGACGGACAGCTGTCAGACAAGCATCGTGATATTCCGGGTTATCGACAGCTTGAGTTTATTGGTGCCGAATTTGGTGACGTGATGATGTCCTCAGATGTTGTAGTCAGTCGTGCCGGCGCCAATGCCCTCTACGAGCTCATCGCATTGCGACGACCCCACTTGTTGATTCCGTTGCCGCTGTCGGCCAGTCGCGGCGATCAGATTCAGAACGCCCGCGCGTTTGTAAGAACCGGTATGAGTCGGATTTTGGCCCAGGAGGATCTGAGCGCGGAGGTATTGGTTGATGCGATCAGACAGGTCATGGCAGAGCGTATGGAAATCGTTACTGCCCAGGAAAGTTTCGAGGTGCTTGATAGCACGTCGATGATTCTGGCGACGATCGCGGACCTTGCGAACGAGGAACTTCCAGATATGACGTCGGAGTAGTGGACATGGCGTGTATTGCCTGCCTAGACAAGCTAGAATTCACCGCGTTTTTTTGACGGTACCCCCATGTACAAAATCAGAACCATGAACAACATTTCTGAAAGAGGATTGAACCGGTTCTCTCTTAGTGACTATGAACTCGCCGGTGAACTGCTGGATCCCGATGCGATTCTGGTTCGTAGCGCCAAACTTGGTGAAGCAGATGCATCGTCGTCGCTGGTCGCAGTCGGACGTGCAGGTGCTGGTGTGAACAACATTCCCGTGGACCTCTATACCGAACGTGGCATCGTGGTTTTCAATACGCCGGGAGCCAACGCCAACGCGGTCAAGGAATTGGTCATGGCGGGTCTGCTGTTGTCACGTCGAGGGATAGTGCCAGGGGTTGAATATGTACGAGGTCTGACGGCGACCGACAAGGCAGAACTGAACAGCCTCGTTGAGGCAGGCAAGAAACAGTTCAAGGGTACTGAACTGATGGGTCGGACATTGGGTGTATTAGGACTTGGAGCGATCGGTTCGATGGTCGCGGAAATGGGGCTGCAGATGGGTATGGACGTCCTGGGGTATGATCCTGCGTTGTCCGTAGAAGCCGCCTGGCGACTGTCCAGTTCTGTCCAGAAAATGGAAAACATGCAGGCGTTGTTTGCACGATCAGATGTGGTGTCACTCCATGTGCCATCACTGCCTGCAACACGGGGGATGCTGAATGATGAGGCGTTGGGTTACTTCCGAGAAGGAGCAACGCTGCTCAACTTTGCCCGGGATGACATCGTAGACAATGAGGCGCTTGCGCGAGAGCTGGATTCCGGGAGATTGTCGCAATACATCTCTGATTTCCCCGTTCCTGAACTTATGGGAGTCGAAGGCGTCACGTTCACACCTCATCTTGGGGCCAGCACAGACGAAGCCGAAGAAAACTGCGCGATCATGGTTGCGGATCAGGTCATCGACTTCCTCGAACACGGCAATATTCGAAACAGTGTGAACTTTCCTGCGATTTCCCTGGAACGGACCGAGGGCTACCGGCTGGCCCTGGCCAACCGCAACGTCCCTCGTATTCTGGGTGGCGTGCTGTCGATCCTCGCAGACCGAAACATCAATGTGCTCGACATGCTCAACAAGAGCCGGGACGACATCGCCTACAATCTGATCGATATAGATACACAGGCCTCCGATGATCTGGTCGCGGCTATCTCCGCACTGGACGGCGTCGTCAAGGTGCGTACGTTCGACAAGGTCTGACGCGCACCAACCGTCTTACAAAGGCGTTTGAAGACGTCCGACCTGTCTGAGAAGAAACCGGGACGGTAACAGCACGGTCATCAGGTCGCGCGTTAGGACGGTCGGTTCTTTCATCATGCTCGCCACAAGAAACTCGGCGAGTAGTGGAGCGAGCGTGGTGCCATGGGAACCGAAACCTGTCAGCAGACCGATGCGATCGCTGTAGTTCTGAAACGGCCTGGTTTGCGTATTGTCGGCACAATAGGCCCCGAGGGCCTGCCAATCGGGAGCAGGTCCGGCGACCGGAACTCGGTCAGGTGTGGTGGTGCGTTGACCCGTTATCGCTCGGATGCTCTGAACACGCGTGTCTGGATGACTTCGTCTGAAGTGATGGACCAGTACTTCTGTGTCCTGGTACCTGGGATCTGACTGGGAGTGACGATCTCGGTCGTAGGTCGCGGACACCTGGAATCCATCCGGGCCGGGAATGATGCTCGCGCCATCGGCGATCACAGGACCATCGATCGTTGAGTCTGCCTGGATGACGACACTCTGACCCCACACGGGAGTCAATGGGACCGGGGATAGTACCGTCAGTGCACGATCGGGGGCGGCGATGTAGACGTGATCGAAGTTGTCGATCTGCGTTGAAGGTGAATGGATCGGCTGGAATGTAACGACCACACGATCACTTTGTTCAACGACGTCAAGCACTTGACCTCGTTGGATCCTGTTGTCCGGTGTATTGGTTTCGTCCGTGAACAGGTCTTTGCCGTAGAGAAAACCGCCGTGGGTATACAATAATCCGTTGCCGCAATCGCTTGCGACATCGGGGTGTAGTGAGGCCAGGACGCGTTGTCGACGTCCGCTCGACATTTTCCGTTGCAGACCGATGCGTTGCACGTCCAGGTGGTTGTTTGTGAACTGTGTGCCCAGCAGCGATAGCCTGCTCTCCGGGTTCACGTTGAGAGCAACCTGCGGCGAGAGTGCATACATGGGTAGACGGATGCCCCCGTCGTCGAAGATCGTAGGTTGAATGCCTCTCCGCGAGAGCGCGCGTGCAACCTGGTGTCCTGCAAGACCACCGCCGATGACGGCCACTGAAACCGGCGCCACAGTCAACGGAGTGCCCTCGTGCGTGTCAGGTGGTAGGGACGCGTGGAGCATTTCCCGCTTTTGCCCGTAACCCGGTCGCCGTTGTATCTGGAAGCCAGCAGCCTGCAGGTTTCGTCGGACGTGTCCCGCGACGCTGTAAGTGCAGAGGGTGGCGCCGGAACGAGATGCTAGCGCAAGTTGCTTCAATACCCATGGGTCCCAGGCGTCCGGATTTCGAATAGGTGCGAAGCCATCAAGAAAGATGCAGTCGATGTTGCGTAGAAGCCCATCAGCCAACAGGGACCTAGCGTCACCCAGGTACAGGTGCAGACAGACGTTCGGTTGGAACCAGAGGGTATGCAGTCCGGCCACCGGAGCCGGGTAGATTTGTGTCAGCCGTTCTTTGTTCGAAATCGTGATCCGCTGCAGCAAGCGCCGTAGATCCGCGGGTGCAACCGGTGCGCGTTCGACTGCGACGTAGTGCAGGATTTGACCCGGTTGTGCCCGATGAGACCAGGCACTGGCGGTTAGCAAGAAATTGAGACCGAAGCCGAAGCCTAGTTCGAACACCTGGAATGATGACTGCTTCAGCGAACTGAAGCGTTCCGGGAGTCCGTTGCCCTCGATATACACATGCCGCTTCTCGTCTAGACCGCCGGTGAAAGACCAATAGATGTCACCTTCACGTCGAGCCTGCGGCACTGAACGCAAAGGCCAATCGATCGTTGCGTGTTGTAGACAATAGTCGTTCGTCACCAGGTGCTGCCAACGCCGGGTCAGTTATCGGGATCTGTTTCAACCGGTCTTGTGGGGTCGGTGATCCATCCTGACCACGACCCGGCGTAGAGTGCGGGTTCGTTCAGACCGGCAAGGCGTATGGCCAGGATATTGTGCGTGGCTGTGACCCCTGAACCGCAGTAACAGACCAGGTCCTCATCCCTCATAGACGAGAATCGCTTACGTATGACCTCAAGATCGAAGCAGCCGTCTTGGCCCAGGTTTTCTGCAAAGAAGTATGAACGCGCCCCGGGGATGTATCCCGCCACAGGATCGATGGGTTCTGCGCGGCCTGAGAAGCGCACCGCTTCGCGTGCGTCGATCAGGGATAGACGAGGATCGTTCGGTCGGGGGGTGCGGTCTGACTGAATGTCTTTAAGAATACGTTCTGCGGAAACGGCGCGTGTCAGAGCGTCCGTTGGGTGAAAACTGCCGGTCGAGGGTACCGGTTGTGATGAGGTGATGGGACGGGATTCATTCGTCCAGCGGTTGTAGCCACCGTCAAGTACGACAACGTTGGCGTGGCCCAGATCGCGAAGCAACCACCAGAGCCTCGCGGCATAGGCCCCGGGTCCCTGATCATAGGTGACAACGAGGGAATCGTTGGTGACTCCCCATTTTCGTAAGCGCTCGCTCAGTATTTCCCGATCTGGCAGTGGGTGCCGACCCGACTGACCACGGACGATCGGCCCTGAGAGGTCGCCATCCAGGTGGGCGTACAGTGCCCCTTGGATATGATCCTCGAGCCAGGACGCGTACCCCCATTCGGGATTGGAGAGATCAAAACGACAATCAATGATGACCGGATTCTGTGCGGCGGCCAGTTCCTTGGTGCTGCAAATCAGGCCGGGAAAGCGCATGACGTCGTTGATTTCAGCTGTCAGTCGAGTACTTCGACCGTTTCCGCCTGAGGCCCCTTATCGCTCTCAACGACGACAAACGAGACGCGTTTCCCATCCGTGATTGCGCGACGCCCGTTCCCGTCAACATTGCGGTAATGAACAAAAACATCTTCACCGGTGTCACGGGTGATAAACCCGTAGCCCTTCTTTGCGTTGAACCATTTGACGGTCCCTGTTTCGGAGCCGCTGCTACTGCTACTTATGACACTCGTGATATCAGCGTCAGGACTGCCGTTGCTGGTGATGAATCCTGTGATCACAGAAGCGATAACGATGACGGCGAGGGTCCCCAGATCCTCAATATTAGTGGGTAGGCTTACGCCATCGGTAAAGGCGATCTGGATAACGAAATAGGCGATGACGCCTGCAACGAGGCCGACAATCAGGGCGCGGACGGTTGTATTCATTGAGTTTCAAAGTTCCCGGGTAATCGAAGGCCGATATAATACTGGAAATCGCGAGTGCTTTTCAGTGGAAGCGGTGCCTGGTTTTCAGGCCTTGTCAGATACACCATCGAGGATGCGGCAGTAAGCGACGATGGTCGGGGTGAGACCATCCCATAGAGCATCAGACACAATGGCGTGACCAATCGACACTTCGGCAACGTTGCCCAACGTACGGCAAAAGGCAGCGAGGTTTTGCTGGTTGAGATCATGGCCCGCATTGATGCCAAGCCCTTCGGTTTCTGCATGATGCGACGCGTCTCTGAATTTCGATAGATGCTGCTCCGCATCCTTTGCAGACGAAGCCCACGCCTCGGCATAGGGGCCCGTGTAGAACTCGATCCGGTCCGCGTGGAGATACGCAGCTCGTGTAATTTGCTCGACATCCGGATCCATGAAGAGGCTCACCCGGGCGTTGGCGGCACGACATTGATCGACAATCGGACGAAGGCGGTTGGATTCGGTTGTTAGGTCCCAACCGTGGTCTGAGGTGAGCTGGTCCGGCGTGTCCGGGACCAGGGTACACTGATGAGGACGTGTATCCTCGATCAGCGTCATAAAGCCAGGGAAATCACCTTCCTGTTCTGCGTAGGGGTTACCTTCGATGTTGAATTCGATGTGTTGGTATTCGGGTTTCGCCAGTAACTCAGCCAGGTCATAAACGTCCGAAGGACAGATATGTCGCATATCTGGCCTGGGGTGTACGGTAATACCATCGGCACCTGCTGCGATGACGGTTCGTGCGGCATCGACAACACTGGGGATGGTCGTCTCACGCGAATTTCGAAGAAGCGCGACCTTGTTCAGATTGACGCTGAGTTTGGTACGTCTCACCAGCCAGACCCGCGCCGGTGATAGATTTTTCGACCAAACAGAAAACCAAACAACAGCCCGAGCAGGACAACCCCGCCACCGGTCAGAAACCACTCCTGATTCTCACTGCTTTCAAGAGCCGCGGTTTCAATCATGAGTCGATCGATTTGCTGGTTGAGATCTTCCTGTTCCGATACGAGTGACTGATTCTGCTGGTCAATGCTGATGGTATCTGCGGCCAGCTCTGATATCCGTTGTAATTCCCGGCTCAATCCTGCCTGTTCCTGGGCAAGTCGGTCGTTGTCCTCGCTGAGTTGTTCGCGAACGGCCATGGTCTGCTGTACTCGGGCTTGGAGTTCGTCGTACTGGCTTTTTAACGCGTCCCTCTCGCTGATTGTGGCGGCGAGTTTCAGTGCTGCGACCGGTTCGAGGCTGATGTACTGGGTCTGGATCCAACCCTCAAGCCCGTCTTCCATACGGACAAGGCTGTAGCCGGTTTCCGGATTGTCTTCGAGTCGGGTAAGCGCCGTGCCGCTGCGGAGGCCCCGATGGAGTATGCGATATTCCTGCCCCTGTCCGCCACGCAGCGGGACATAGAGTGTGTCACGGATGTAAACCCTGTCCGCATAGACCGGCGTCCCCGGGACGGTGAGTGTTATCCCGGCGACGAACGCGACACAAAGAAGCCGTTTCAGGGCAGCACCTTTTTGAATGGTTTGACGGTGACACGGGCGTAAACGCCCGCGCTGACATAAGGGTCAGCGTTTGCCCAGTCCTGGGCGGCTTCGAGGTCATCAAATTCGGCAACGATCAGACTGCCCGTGAACCCTGCAGCACCTGGGTCATCATTATCAACGGCCGGGTGAGGTCCTGCGAGGACCAGTCTGCCTTCGGCGTTCAGGGCCTCCAAACGGTCGACGTGAGCGGGCCTCGTCTTCAGTCGTACTTCCAGACTGTTGCCGATATCTTCGCTGATGACCGCGTACAGCATTCTTTTACTCCGTTCCTGAGTTTGGGTTGTTTGTGTTGTGTGCTTTGTTAGTTAGTTCGTTGGAGGGGGCCTTGTCTGGAACGGGCACCGTGCTGTCGCCCGGCGTGTCCTCTTCATTCAGATACCCGCCTTGTACCAGGTAGGTCATCGTGATGACGATATACACGAGTGTCAGCCCCAGTCCACCCGCGAGCTTATAGGTCACCCAGAAGTCGAGGGAAAAGTTGTAGGCCACAATCAGGTTGAGCGTGCCCTGTATAAAGAAGGCAACCGCCCATCCGAAAGACAGCGTGACCCAGACATGATCCGGGAGCGTCAGCTGGGTACTAAGGATTCGCTTCAGCAGGTTTTCGCGACTGAAAAAATGGGTCACCACAAGGACAAGACAGAACAGCCAGTTCACCACGGTGGGTTTCCAGAACAGGAACTGTTCGTTGCGGAAGAAGATCGTGGCGCCCCCCAGGACAATGGCGGCCCAGAAAATCACCTGGGTTTGTTTCGATACCTGTTTTGTGGTGACGTACTCATAACCAACCTGTACGCAGACTCCTGCCATCAGAACGATGGTGGCAAGGAACACATCGTCGGTCGCGAAGTACACGCCAACAAACAATGCGATGGGAATGAACTCTATGATCTGTTTCACGGTGTTGGCGCGCTGGGCCTTGTCCTGTTGTCTTCGATGCCGCGAGCATGCGGCAGACCGATCATAAATGTTCCTCGGCCTGATTTCATCGTGGTCCGCGCGGGTGGTGCCCCTCGACTGGGCACAACGGTCAAAGAGAGTAAAGAGAGTGTGGGTGTTATAGTCCGGTCAGTAGATCGCACGAGACTCAGGATTCAATGAGCCAGTTCTTCCGAATACATCCAGAGACTCCCCAGGTGCGCCTGGTGCGGCAAGCGGTCGGGATTCTCAACGCAGGGGGAGTGATCGCCTATCCAACGGATTCGGCGTATGCGCTGGGTTGTCATATTGGTGATAAGCAAGCGCTGCAGAAGATACGGCAGGTTCGAAGACTGGATGCAGACCATCACTTTTCATTGGTCTGTCGAGACCTTTCCGATCTCGGTGTGTATGCCAAGGTTTCCAATACCGCTTATCGGATGCTGAAGGCCGCGACCCCGGGGGCTTACACCTTTGTACTACCCGCCACGCGGGAGGTGCCGAGACGACTGGTCGATCGGCGGCGAAAGACAATTGGCCTGCGGGTGCCGGACAATGAGATTTGTCGCGCGCTGCTTTCAGAGCTGGGAGAGCCCATCATGAGTTCTACCCTGATCCTGCCGGATGAGTCGTACCCGATGACGGACCCGTTGGATATTCGTGATGAATTGGAACATCAGGTTGATCTGGTGATCGACGGCGGCTTTTGTGGCATGGAGACGACCACGGTCGTTGACCTGGAAGGTGACGTCCCGTTGGTGTTGCGGGAAGGGATGGGTGCCATCGAGCCTTTCGTATCCTGACCGTGTCGCCTTCTCTGGTACGCCCTGGGTATAATGTCGCGATCTACTGGCTACCACCGGGCATCGGGGCTTTTGACCGAATTAACCGAATACCGACGCCTTGCGGCGGTGAACACCTGAAACGACGTTGAATCTCTCATGTTAGAAGCGCAAAACCGTGTACTGTCGGGTATGCGGCCGACTGGTCGTCTGCATCTCGGACACTATCATGGTGTCCTGAAAAACTGGGTCCGTCTGCAACACGAATACGAGTGTATGTTCTTTGTTGCTGACTGGCACGCGTTGACCACACATTATGAAGATCCCCGGGTCATTGAGGACAACGTCTGGGGCATGTTGATTGACTGGTTGGCGTCAGGGGTGAACCCGGGATCGGCCACCTTGTTTATCCAGTCAAGGGTGCCAGAGCATGCCGAGTTACATTTGCTGCTCTCGATGATCACACCGCTTCCCTGGCTGGAGCGGGTGCCGACCTACAAGGATCAGGTACAGCGTCTTGGCAATGAGCGTGATCTGACCAACTACGGTTTCCTAGGCTATCCCGTTTTGCAGAGTTCCGACATCCTGATTTACAAGGCCGGGCGGGTGCCGGTAGGTGCGGACCAGGTACCCCACGTGGAACTGACGCGAGAGCTCGCGCGTCGGTTCAACCATCTTTATGGTCGGGAACCCGGTTTTGAGGAACTGGCTGAAGACGCAATTCGTAAATTGGGTCGCAAGGGGGCGAAACGCTATCGGGACTTCCGAAAGGCATTTCTTGAACAGGGAAACCAGGAGTCTCTGGATAACGCACGAGCGCTCCTGCAGGAGCAGCAGAATCTGTCTATGGGTGACCGGGATCGCCTCTATGGGTACCTTGAGGGTGGTGGCAAAGTCATTCTGCCTGAGCCTGAACACATGTTGACTGAAGCGTCGGTCATGCCGGGCGTTGATGGTCAGAAGATGTCGAAATCCTACGGCAACCAGATCATGTTGCGGGAGGATACAGACAGTGTTAACAAGAAGATCCGCACGATGACCACGGACCCGGCGCGGGTGCGTCGTACTGATCCCGGTGATCCGGATAAGTGCCCGGTGTTTAAGCTGCACGAGGTCTACTCGGATGAAGACCGGAAACAGTGGGTTCGAGAAGGTTGCACCTCTGCCGGAATCGGCTGCCTGGATTGCAAGAAACCGCTGATCGATGCTGTCCTTGAAGAACAGCAACCGATGCGTGAACGTGCCCTGCAGTACGAGGAGAACCCGGATCTTGTGCGTTCGATTGTTGCTGAGGGCTGCGAAACCGCGCGTACGATTGCACGGGACACGCTGGAGGATGTTCGAAATGCGATGGGACTCGACTACAACTGAGTGCACAGAACGCCTGGAACGAAACGTTCCGCGAGACATCCTTAAGACATCGAACGAAACACATCAGAAACACCAGAGTATCCACGTTTGAGCGAAACGCCCCAGGACCCACCTTCAGATCCACCTGCCGGGCAGCAGGAAATGCCCTTTGCGATTGTCGAAGGACGGCCCATGACCCAGCTGCCGCTGGATCTGTATATCCCACCGCAGGCGCTGGAGGTGTTTCTCGAGGCATTCGAGGGACCGCTCGATCTGTTGTTGTATCTGATCCGGAGGCAGAACCTAGATGTACTCGACATCAAGGTGGCAGAGATCACACGGCAATACATGGAGTACATCGAACTGATGAAGGAGCTTCAGATCGAGCTTGCGGCCGAATACCTCGTCATGGCGGCCATGCTGGCGGAGATCAAGTCCCGTGTGCTTTTACCGAGGCAGGAAGAAGATGAACAGGAAGAGGATGATCCGAGGGCAGAGCTGATACGAAAGCTCCAGGAATATGAGCGCTTCAAACAGGCGGCGCTGGACATCGACAATTTGCAGCGGATCAATCGTGACCTGTGGGTAGCCTCAGCAGACGCGCCTGAAGTTGAAAAGAAGCAGCCGTTGCCGGATGTTCAGATGCAGGAAATGCTCATCGTTCTCTCTCGTGTGCTGAAACGTGTGGAGCAGTTCTCGAGCCACCGTATCGCGCTTGAGCCTCTATCCACACGTGAACGCATGTCGGCCATTCTTGGCCGAATGAACGATACGGGGGAAGAATTTACCCCCTTTATTGAGTTGTTTTCACCAGAAGAGGGACGGGCGGGGGTCATCGTGACCTTTATTGCGGTGATGGAGCTGATCAAGGAATCACTGCTAAATATCGTGCAGACTGAGCCATTCGCGCCAATTCATGTGAAAGCTCGAGATGGTGATCCGATAGCGGTCACCAACGATGAAGATAACTGACCACCTGGCAGGAGGCATCTGGAGCCGTGCAGCATAGTTTGCTCAAACAGATTATTGAAGGGGCCATACTGGCGGCAGACACCCCTCTCAGTGTCGATCGAATCATGTCCCTGATTGAAGGTGGCGAGGTGGGTCAGGATGGGGAGGATGTACCGTCTCGAAGTGACGTTCGGGAGGTGCTGGATGAAATCGCCAACGATTGCGCCGAACGTGGGTTTGAGCTCAGGAAGGTTGCTACTGGCTACCGGTTTCAGGTGCGCAGTGAACTTGGTGAGTGGGTAGGAAACCTCTGGGAAGAACGGCCACCCAGATATACTCGCGCGCTCCTCGAGACCCTTGCTCTGATCGCTTACAAACAGCCGATCACCCGAGGCGATATAGAAGAAATTCGAGGCGTTGCAGTGAGTACGAATATCATTCGAACGTTGCTGGATCGTGAGTGGATTCGAGTGGTCGGGCAACGCGATGTCCCGGGAAAACCCTCGTTGTTTGCAACAACGCGTGAGTTTCTCGACTACTTTAATCTGGCCAGCCTGGAGGAGTTACCCACGCTCGCGGAAATTCGGGATCTTGATACTGTCAATCAGCAGCTGGATCTTGAAGATGAAATCATACCGCCACGAACCCTCGATGTGTCCGACAGGAAACAGGACGAGAAATCAGAAACGTCAGAAGAGATAGAAAGGTCAGGTATGTCTGAAGGTGAAGGGCCTGGGGTCTCCGATGATGCGGTCAGCGATGCAGCAACCAAGGTGGATGCGGACGAAAAAGAGCAGGCGACCTCCATTGATGGTGTGGATCTGGATGCAGTCACCGATCGCGTCAATCAGATACAGGACAATATTCGACGGTTGTATGAGCAGCCGGATCAGGACGACGAAAACGAAAACGGGGACGAAGACGGAAACGGAGAGAGAAAGGGGGACCAAGGTGAGGGTAGGGGTGAAACCAGCCTGGATGAGTCCCCCGACCGGCGAGACGTCGACGATAGCGGTCCTCAAGATACCGGTGAGGAATCGGGTCCCGTGACGGGAAATACCGTCGACGGTCAGCCCACTGATACCGTTCTTTCCGACGACGATCGTCAAGACGGAGGTACGCTCGGACAAGGAGATATCGCTCCGGCTGATGATGACGAAGACCCGCCGGACGAGGATCAGGATCAACGTGGCTGATTCCCGAAAACACCATCGTTCCGGCAAGCGATCGAACGGATCGGGTGCAGGGCGACAGACGTCCGCGTCCGAAAAGCTTCAGAAGGTCCTTGCGAATCTTGGGTTGGGTAGCCGCAGAACACTGGAGACGTGGATTTCTGAGGGCCGAATCAGGGTGAACGGCAAGGTTGCCACCCTCGGTGACCGGGTTTCAGAGGATGATCAGCTTCAGGTTGATGGCAGGTCGGTTCGCCGCCAGCAGAGAAAACACCGTGTCATTCTCTACAACAAGCCCACTGGCGAGATCTGCTCCCGTGACGACCCAGAAGGGCGACCACACGTGTTTCGCAGGCTGCCAAAGCTCAGCCAGCAGCGCTGGATCGCGGTGGGACGTCTCGATTTCAACACGAGCGGATTGCTGCTTTTTACGACCGATGGTGCGCTCGCAAACCGACTCATGCACCCCTCCACGAATATTGATCGGGAATACGCCGTCAGGGTGAATGGCGAAGTGACGGACGAAGTGCTTGAGCGGCTGCGTGACGGTGTCCTGCTGGAGGACGGTCTTGCGCGATTCAGTGATATTCAACCCGGCAGGGACGAGGATGAGCGTGATGGCACCAATCAGTGGTACTACGTCGTATTGATGGAAGGACGCAATCGGGAAGTTCGCCGACTTTGGGAATCGCAGGGGCTCAGCGTCAGTCGATTAAAGCGCGTTCGTTTCGGCACGTTGTTCATTCCCTCAAAAATCCGTGCAGGACAGTGGATTGATCTGAAGGGCAGGGATCTCGATGCCGTCTATGCGCTGGCAGATCTTCAAGCGGCGAATACCGATTAGTGATCGTCAGCTAGTGGACCGGCAAGACAATCGCGTGCATTTCACGCCCAGTACCCTTGGGTCTGACTGCATCTGAGTCTCTTTCCACGTCGATCAGCACCCGGATAGCCTCGATGCCTGACAGCCACTCACGTGTTGGCATCCCATGCCGCATGAGGGTCGTCTGATGGGTAGCAAGCAACACGGTCAGTCCGTTGCAGAGCTGATGTATTCGCGCGCGCGATACCCTCTCCATGTCACCTGACTCCATATCGCCTGACGCCATACCGCCTGACGCCATACCACGCGACGCGGTCGGTTTCAGGCTGACCGAGAGTGTGTGAGCAGAGCAGATCAAATGATGGCGAATGTGGTGGTCTTCAAGGTCGCCGGTAAGTGTGTAGATATCCGCCGCAAGATGATTTCCGGTGAGCCAGAGTGCATTCATGGGACTGCTCCTTCCAAATGTCAGGGCAGTATCCTGTGTTGAAGGCGTTGCGACTGTAGGTGATGAACGCGAGCCGATGTCAGCGATCGCGTGCTTCCCAGGAGCGTGGATCGAACAGCTCACCGTGCTCTCCTTGATGATCAGTACCGAGGAGATAGAGATAGAGGGGCATCAGTTCGTCGGGAGTTTTAACGGTGTCGGGGTCTTCTGCTGGATAAGCGGCTGCCCTCATCGCAGTTCGCGTCGCGGCAGGGTTAACGATATTCACACGAATTGGGCTCGTGTTTTCCAGTTCATCCGCCAGCAACAAAGCCAGGCCCTCCAGGGCGTACTTGGAGACCGCATAGGCGCTCCAGTACGCGCGGGGTTTATTGCCGACGCTTGAACTCGTGAACACAACTGATGCGTCTTTTGATCGTTCCACCAATGGAAATAGAAGTCGGGTCAACATCACAGGCGCGATGAAGTTGACCTGCATCACGTCGCGCCACTCGTTGAGGCTGCTGCTCGCAAATGGAATGCGTGTGCCCAGAATACTGGCGTTATGGAGGATTCCATCCAACCGGCTATATTGCTGGTCGATGGCCGCAGCCATCTCGTTGATGACTTCTTCGGTGGTGGTCAACAGGTCCATGGGTACGATGCCGGGTTCCGGAGCACCGCTCTGGCAGATCTCGTCGTAAAGGGATTCCAGTTTACTGACCGTGCGGCCCAGAAGGATGACGGTGGCACCATGGTCCGCGAGCGTCTTCGCGGCTGTCCTGCCTATCCCATCTCCGGCACCCGTCACCATGACGATGCGATCTTTGAAGTCCTGTGGCGGCTTGTTGGTCACTGTTATCTGCCGGTTCCGAAGAGAATCACTTTGTCCGACCTCACCAGGATTGAGATATCCAGCAGTAGTGGGTAATTCTTGATGTAGAACCGGTCGTACTGCAGCTTGGTCATTGCGTCATCGGTGGAGTCACCATAGCCGTACATGACCTGGGCCCAGCCGGTGACGCCGGGTTTCACGGTGTGCCGCAGGTTGTAGTATGGAATTTCCTCGGAGAGTTCATCTATGAATTCCGGTCTTTCAGATCGTGGGCCGATGAAACTCATTTCGCCAATCAGCGCGTTCCAGAACTGCGGCAGTACATCGAGTCTGAATTTCCGCATCGTTGTCCCGAAGCGGGTGACCCTGGGGTCGTCTTTCTCTGCAAACTGAGCCCCGTCCGCTTCTGCATCGTTGATCATTGTCCGAAACTTGTTCACCCAGAACGGCGTACCGTTCTCCCCGGTACGCAGCTGTCGATATAAGATGGGCCGATCTTCACTCACGAGAATGACGGCGGCAAGAATCAGCATGATCGGCGCGAGAAGCAGGGTGCCGATCAACGCGATGGTGATGTCTAGATATCGTTTGAAGCACAGGCCGATCGGGTTATGGATGAGATCAAAACCATGTGCCATCACGATGAACTTTTTGTTCAGGTGGCGAACGGGAAGGCGTGCCATAAACGTCTCGTAAAAGTCATTGACGGTAAACACTCGGGTTCCGCTGATTCGAATGGACATCAGTTGTTCAATCATTGTCTGGGGCAGATCATTGTGGTGGGCTACGACGACACCTGCGACGTCATCGTTTGTGACGAGCTGGTGAAGGTCGTCCCAGGTTCCGGTTGCATCCTCTCCGGCGCGAGGCGCGGCTTTGAACAGGACGTGCAGGACTTCGTGACTGAAGGTGCTTCGAATATCCTCGATAAGTTCCTCGCTGGGGCCATCGGTGAGCAGTACCCAACGTACCTGACTGCGATGCCATGGTGACCAGTTGTTCAGCAGGTACCTGATGAAAAGGGACCAGAGCCATAGCATCAGAAGGCTGGATGCAAGGACACCTCGACCGAGAAATCCGCCGATGAATGACGGGCCGATGACATAGACCATCACCATCACCGCCAGTGATTCGTGTTGAAAATAACCAGCAGCCCAAGAACGTCGAGGCCAACTAACAGGATGAGGGTAGTCTGTTTCATTACGGCGCTTGAGCGTGCACCAGGTAATTGACGTCTATGTCATTTCCCAGCCGATATCTCTGCGATATCGGGTTGTAGGTCATCCCGGTGATGTTGGTGACAGACAGGGCATTGTTCCTCAGCATACCGGATAGTTCGGAGGGCCTGATGAACTTGGCGTAGTCATGGGTGCCACGCGGCAGCATATTCAGCACGTACTCAGCGCCCACAACCATGAGCAACCAGGACTTCGGGTTTCGGTTGATGGTCGAGAGAAAGAGGTGGCCGCCAGGTTTTACCAGCAGAGACAGTGCATGGATGGTCGATGCCGGGTCTGGAACATGCTCGAGCATTTCCAGACAGGTGATGACGTCGTACGATGCAGGGGCTTCTTCTGCCAATGCTTCAGTGCTGATCTGACGATAGTCGATCCGCTCACCGAGGCCTGATTCGTGAAGGTGAAGTCGTGCAACCGACAGGGGTTTATCTGCGAGATCAATACCGGTGACTCTGGCGCCAGCCATGGCAAGGGCTTCAGTCAGGATGCCTCCGCCGCACCCGACATCGAGAACAGTGGCATCGGTTAACCGGCATCGCTCCGAGATATAGCCCATCCGCAGCGGGTTGATATCGTGCAGGGGTTTGAATTCACTGTTTGGGTCCCACCAGCGCTTCGCCAGAGCCTGGAACTTTTCCAGCTCGGCCTGGTCTACGTTGTCACCGGACACGTTACCTGGATCAGCACTCATGACTGCAGCTGCTCCCTCCAACGGTCGACGCGAGCCTGTAATCGGGCAGGGTCGATCGTGGTGAACTGGTTCTCATGGTAGAGCAGGTGACCGTTCACCCATGTATGGCTCACCTGGTGCCCGCTGGCAGCATATACCAGTTGTGACACCGGATCGTGTACCGGTTGAAGATTGAGATGACTCAATTCAACGGCGATCACATCGGCTCGTTTCCCGAGTTCCAGGCTACCAACCTGTTCCTCGATACCGAGCATTCTGGCGCCGTTCAAGGTCGCCATTCGAATCGCCTGGTGTGCATTGACGGCTGTGGCATCCCGGCTGACCCCCTTAGCCAGCAACGCGGCATGTCTGGTTTCCTCGATCATATCCAGGTTGTTGTTGCTGGCGGCGCTATCGGTGCCGATGGCGACGTTGATTCCACGCTGCGTAAGTTCTGCAACCGGACAGAAACCACTGGCGAGCTTCAGGTTGGATTGCGGGCAGTGTGCTACGTGGACACCCGCGGCTGCCATCTGATCCATTTCTTCGGCCACCAGTTCGGTCATGTGAACGGTCTGGAGGCCTGGTGACAGCAATCCGAGAGCGGCAATTCTTGCAAAAGGCCGTTGGTTGTTATCGCGTACAGCATCCAGTACTTCATTCTCGGTTTCGTGCAGATGCAGGTGGATGGGGATTTCGAGTTGTTCGCTGTACATGAGGATTTTCTGAAAAGCTTCATCCGAAACGGTATAGGGCGCATGTGGCGCGAACGCCATCGTAATGCCTGCATCCCTATGCCGATCGCTCTTGAATTGATCGAAGACCCTGAGTGCCTTGGTGATGTGTTCGGCTTCCGTTCCGGCCCATGCATTAGGGAACTGAACAACCGGAAGCGATATCTGGGCGCGTATACCGGTCTCCATGCAGGTATTGGCGACGGTGTCGGGGAAAAAGTAGGAGTCCACCATGCAGGTGGTTCCGGTGCTGAGCATTTCTGCGATCGCAAGTGTGGTGCCATCGGACACAAAGTCCGGGTCGACATGTTTTCCTTCTGCTGGCCATATATGGTCGTTGAGCCAGGTATGCAGGGGTAAATCGTCGGCATATCCCCTCAGCAGGGACATGGCAGCGTGTCCATGTGCGTTGATAAGGCCCGGGAGGAGCACATGCTCTGTCAGGTGGAGGCGATCCCAGCCGCTGAATTCGGCCGGTGGGTTGGCGATCGTGAAGATGCTGGCAATGGTTCCGTCGTCTCTGATGGCGACGGCATGATCCTTCAGAATCACACCTTCCGGCACGATGGGCAGGACCCAGGCAGCCTCGATAACAAGGTTTTGGCGGTGGTCAGAGAGGGTCGGGTTAAGAGGGGCTGAGGTCTGGGTGGCCATAGGCGAACAGTATACTGGAATAGGACGTTGCCCTGTACGTTTCCGGTTCAGGTCATGTGGCTCGGAAATCCTAGGATAACTCGATTTCAGCGTGATCCTGCGTGTCGCATCGTGGTAGAATCAATCGGTCATGCACGAACCTGCCGTTGTAGATTAGTCCCACTAAATGTCTGAATTTGAAGGCGATATTTCCGCTGTAAATATCGAGGATGAGCTCAAGCAGTCCTATCTCGATTATGCGATGAGAGTGATCATCGGGCGCGCGCTGCCTGATGTTCGTGATGGTATGAAACCCGTACACCGGCGATGCCTGTTTGCGATGTATCAGGCGAACAATTCGTTTGATCGGCCCACCATCAAGTCTGCTCGTATTGTTGGCGATGTGATTGGTCGTTATCACCCCCATGGTGATGCGGCTGCCTACGACGCCATCGTGCGTATGGCCCAGCCGTTTTCAATGCGGTATCCGCTGGTTGAAGGTCAGGGTAATTTTGGTTCCCTTGACGGTGACAATGCTGCTCACCAGCGCTACACCGAGGTACGCATGCAGCGCATTGCGCGCGAACTCGTGGCAGACCTCGACAAGGAAACGGTCAACTTTGTCGACAACTATGACGCATCGTTGCAGATGCCTGAGGTGTTCCCCACTCGCATTCCGAATCTGCTGGCCAATGGCTCGAATGGTATTGCTGTCGGCATGGCTACGAATATTCCGCCGCATAATCTGACTGAAGTCATCAATGGTTGCCTGGCAATCCTCGAAAACCCGGATATTGATGTGGATGGTTTGATGGTCCACATCCAGGGGCCAGACTTTCCAACCGGTGCCTTCGTCAACGGAAGGGCAGGTATTGTGTCTGCCTACCGGACCGGACGAGGTCGGATCCTGATTCGTGCACGTTGCGAGATTGAATCCGACGAGAAGACCGGCAAGGATAGGATCATCGTCACTGAGATTCCCTACCAGCTCAATCGTGCCCGGCTCATCGAACGCATTGCGGAACTGGTCAAAGAGAAGAAAGTTGAGGGTATCACCGAACTGCGTGATGAATCAGCGGCTGACACGCGCATCGTGATTGAGCTTCGTCGCGGTGAGTTGGGCGAGGTCGTACTCAATAATCTGTATGCCCAGACACAGCTTCAATCGGTGTTTGGGATCAATATGGTGGCCCTTGTTGATGGTCAGCCGAAGGTTCTGAACCTGAAGGAACTGATTGAGGCCTTTTTGCAGCACCGTCGTGAGGTTGTGATCCGCCGTACGGTTTTCCTGTTGCGCAGAGCGCGAAGTCAGGGACACATCCGAGAAGGGTATGCAATCGCTCTCGAGAACATCGACCCGGTGATCGAGATGATCAAGGCATCATCAGACACGGCGGAAGCGCGTGAAAAGCTGATGTCGACTGTGTGGCAGTCGGACAACGTTGTGAAAATGCTCGAGCGTGCTGGTACTGACGCTGCGCGGCCGGATGACCTGGCAGAGGAATTTGGGCTCAAGGATGATGGCTACCACCTGTCTCATGAGCAGGCCCAGGCCATTCTGCAGATGCAGTTGAATCGGCTCACGAACCTGGAACAGGACAAACTGATCGCGGAATACGATGAGATCATCACCGAGATTCAGGGGTTTGTTGAGATCCTGGAAGACCCGGATGTGCTGCAGAACCTCATCCGAGAAGAGCTTGAGGCGGTCAGGGAAGAATATGGTGATGAGAGACGCACCGAAATTGTCAGCACGCAGGAAGATCTGACGGCTGCGGACCTGATTCCTGAACAGGAAATGGTTGTCACGTTGTCCAGTCAGGGATATGCCAAGACGCAACCGATTACGGACTATCAGGCACAGCATCGAGGTGGTCGGGGTCGGTCCGCGAGTTCCGTAAAGGAAGAGGATTTCATAGAACGACTTATTGTGGCGAACAGCCACGACACGATTCTGTGTTTCACTAATCGCGGCAAGGTTTACTGGCTGCGGGTCTTCGAGATCCCTGCTGCAAGCCGCGCGTCCCGCGGCAGACCGATGGTCAATATCCTGCCGCTCGAGGCTGACGAGCGCATCAACGCGATGTTGCCGGTAACCACCTATGATGAGGGGCAGTTCATCTTCATGGCGACCGGGAACGGCACCGTCAAGAAGACACCACTGACGGATTTTGCACGACCAAGATCGTCTGGATTGATTGCGATTGAGCTTGAGCCTGGCAATCCTCTGGTGGGCGTTGCAATCACTGACGGAACTAGCGACGTCATGTTGTTCGGCAGTGGTGGCAAGGTGATCAGGTTCAAGGAATCCGATGTTCGGGCGATGGGCAGAACGGCCCGTGGCGTGCGCGGCATCAAACTGCGTCCCTCGGAACAGGTGATCTCACTGATCATTCCTGAGGAAAATGCTGAGGTTCTTGTTGCCAGCGATCGTGGCTATGGAAAACGAAGCCAGATCAACGATTTTTCCGTCATCGGCCGAGGTGGTCAGGGGATGATCGGCATGAAACTGGGTGATCGGAACGGAGAAGTCGTGTCGGCTGTTCAAGTGCATGAAGGCGACGAGGCAATGCTGATCAGTGATCGCGGCACGCTTGTAAGGATTCGTACAGAAGAGGTCTCTCAGCAGGGTAGAAATACTCAAGGGGTGCGGTTGATCAATCTTGCCCCGGACGAAAAACTGGTGGGCATTGCAAGGGTTCAGGAACCTGAAGACGATCCGTTGAATGATGCAGAGAGTGCATCAACGGATGCGGTAACAAATACCACTGAAGACAAGGGCGATGAGCCGCAGTCTGAAGAGGGCGACAACGGACCCACGGACCCAGAGTCGTGACAATGCGCCAACGCGATGGCTGAGAAATCTCTCCCCTCATCAGATCTGTCGGGATTACGAGACCAGATCGACCGCATCGATCGCGATATTCTTGAGTTACTCAATAAGCGTGCCCGGTGTGCATTAGATGTTGCGGCGGTGAAGCAGCAGGAGGCGGGTGACGAAGCCCCGGTTTTCTATCGTCCTGAACGTGAGGCCCGAGTTTTACGCAATATCGCCGCCATTAACCCTGGTCCGCTCAGCAATGAAAAGGTGGTGCAGGTTTACCGGCAGATCATGTCGGCATGTCTTGCCCTTGAAGAGCCTTTGCGTGTTGCCTACCTGGGGCCCGAGGGAACGTTTACTCAGATGGCGACGCTCAAACAGTTCGGCCACTCAGTGATTGGGTCTCCGATGGTCACGGTCGGCGATGTTTTCCGGGAAGTGGCCACCGAGACTTGCCACTATGGCGTCGTTCCCGTTGAGAATTCGACGGAAGGTGTCATCAGCCACACGCTCGATAACTTCCTGGACAACCAGCTTTACATCGTGGGTGAGGTGTCGATTCGCGTTCATCAGTGCCTGATGACCCAGCCGGACGCGGATCTGGATACACTCACGAGAATTTATTCTCATCAACAGAGCTTCGGGCAGTGTCGAAGATGGCTCGATGGTCACTATCCTGACCTGCCACGGATCACGACTAGCAGTAACTCCGAAGCAGCCAAGACGGCGGCTGAAGATCCGACCGCTGCAGCTATCGCGGGGGAAATTGCGGCAGAAGTCTACGGGCTTCAGATACAGTCACGCAAGATTGAAGATCTGTCTGACAACACGACACGATTTATCGTTGTGGGTCGGGAAGAGATCGGCCCTAGTGGCAATGACAAGACGTCCATCATGGTGTCAACGCACAACCAACCGGGTGCACTGTACAAACTGCTGGAGCCGTTCCATCGTCACGATGTGTCGTTGACGGCGATTGAGACACGTCCATCGCGCACCGGAGTCTGGTCCTACGTGTTCTTTATCGATTTTGAGGGACATCGTGAGGATGACAAGATTCGCGATGTGCTTGCGGAAATTGATCGGGATGCTCTAGAGATTCGGCTGCTGGGATCGTATCCGCGGGCGATTCATCCGGAATAACGCGCGCCTGGAACAGATTGAACAGAACCTGGCAAATGAGCCTGGCGGGCAAAGGAATTTGCCCATTCGGAGCAGATAATTATGGCCTGTGATTACATTGCCCTTGCTTCACCGGGAATTGCCGGTCTGCAGCCCTACCAGCCGGGGAAGCCCGAAGAGGAACTGGAGCGGGAGTTGGGCCTGACGAATATCGTCAAGCTTGCCAGCAATGAAAATCCCATGGGGCCAAGCCCCAGCGTTGTCGCGGGTCTTTCTGGCGCGCTTCCGGGACTGGCTCGCTATCCGGATGGCAGTGCGTTCAGATTGAAACAGCGACTCTCTGAATTTCTCAGCGTCGGAGAGGATCAGCTCACCCTGGGTAACGGTTCGAATGATGTACTGGAACTCATCGCCAGGGTTTACCTGAATGCAGACAACGAGGCGATTGTCTCCGAACACTGCTTTGTGGTTTATCCGCTGGCGGCTCGCGCCATTGGTGCTCGTCTTACGGTGATCCCGGCCAATGAAT